>JAIBAP010000080.1 GCA_019695115.1 Caldilineales bacterium
CCTCTTGTACAATGATGCTTGAGTTGGACGACATGGCTCCCTCCGCGTGAGTGAAAATCGATTTGATTGTCGTTTTCAGTTTACCAAGATGCAGCCGTGTCTCCAACTCATTTAGGACGCACCCAAATCCATTTGGGGCCGTAGAGACCGCCGCCCCAAGTCCCGGCCGCGTCCTGCCGGGCCAGCAGGGCCGCGCCCCAGCCCTCTGTCGCTACCCGCGCCTGGTCGAGTTCGTACACAGTCGGTGGTTCATCCAGCAAGTCGCGGCGCACCTGCCAGCGGATGGCGGGGTCGCCTGCCATTAACCAGGCAAGGATGTTATCCATGATGTCCTCAGTCAACATTGCAGGTAGCTCCAATCAACGGTGTAGCTGTCGTTATGATAGCAGAATCAGACGCTGGCGGCGATGTGCTAAAATGATCGTGTACCTGTGCACGTTGAAACGGGCTGATGGTTGCCCTCCTCGCTTCCTAATCTCTTCCTCGCTGCCATGTTCCGTAAGATCCTGATCACCAACCGCGGCGAGATCGCCGTCCGGCTGATCCGCGCCTGCCAGGAGATGGGCATCCGCACCGTGGCCGTATTCTCGGAGGCCGACGCCGGCGCCCTCCACCCTGCCCTGGCCGATGAGGCCGTGTGCATTGGCCCGCCGCCACCTTTGCAGTCCTATCTGCGGGGTGAGGCCATCCTCCGCGCAGCCCAAGAGCGGGGCTGCGATGCCATCCACCCCGGCTACGGCTTCTTGTCCGAGAACGCCGCCTTTGCCGAAGCCGTGGCTGCGGCCGGGCTGACCTTCATCGGCCCCAGCCCGGCGGCAATGCGGGCGATGGGGTCGAAGATCGCCAGCCGGGAGGCCATGGCCGCGGCCGGGGTGCCGACGACGCCCGGCTATCATCCTCACCAAAGCGACCCTGCTGCACAAGCGGCAGAACTGGCAGCGGCCGCCGCCAAGATCGGCTACCCAATCCTGATCAAAGCCACGGCCGGCGGTGGGGGCAAGGGGATGCGCGTCGTCCACGACTCGGCCGTCTTCCTGCCCGAGCTGGAATCCGCCCGCCGCGAGGCCCAGAATGCCTTCGGCGACCCCACCGTCTATCTGGAAAAGCTGATCGAGCGCCCGCGGCACGTCGAGTTCCAGGTGCTGGCCGACCATCACGGCCACACCGTCCATCTGTTCGAGCGCGAGTGCAGCATCCAGCGCCGCCACCAGAAGATCATCGAGGAAACGCCATCGCCAGCCCTGACGCCGGAGCTACGACACCGCATGGGCCAGGCGGCGGTGCAGGCGGCGCAGGCGGTGGGCTACACCAACGCCGGCACGGTCGAGTTCTTGTTGGCGCCCGATGGCAGCTTCTACTTCCTGGAGATGAACACCCGCCTGCAGGTCGAACACGCCATCACCGAAGAGACAACAGGCATCGACCTGGTCAAGGCGCAGATCCGGGTGGCCGCGGGCGAGCCATTGCCCTGGCGCCAGGAGCAACTCGGCCAGCGCCGGCACGCCATCGAGGCCCGCATCTACGCCGAAGACCCCGCCAACGATTTTCTGCCTGCGGTGGGCAGGGTGCAGGTGGCGGCCGAGCCGGTGGAGCCGGGCGTACGCGTGGACGCTGGCGTCACGACCGGCGATGAGGTCTCGATCTACTACGACCCCATGATCGCCAAGCTCATCTGCACGGGCGAGGATAGGGCCGACGCCGTGCGCAAGCTGGATTGGGCGCTCTCGCACTACACCATTCTGGGCATCACCACCAACATCCCCTTCCTGCGGGCTGTGGTGCAGCATCCGGCCTTCGCGTCGGGCGATCTGAGCACCGACTTCATCGAGCGGTATCTGGCCGGATGGGCGTCGCCGGCATCCTCCCCGCCAGATGAGGCGCTGATCGCGGCGGCGCTGGCCGATTCGCTGCCAGGCGCAACCGCCCCCCAAGCGCCGTTGGCCGCGGCCGATGCTTTCAGCCCCTGGAACCAGCCCGATGCTTTCCGCCTGGGCGGCGCCCTCAGCTGGGCTGGACATCTGCGGCCTTCCTGATTACGATCACGCCGTACAAGCTCTACCAGAGAGAACGTGACGATGACCAAGCGCGCCGACATCGGCACCAAGCGACTGATCAGCCTCGACCCCACGGCCTGGGTGCGCTGGCTGCTGCACGATGACGATCTGCGCGCCATCGATCTTCTGACGCCTGATTTCCAATGGGTGAGCCGTGAGAGCGACGCTTTGGTCCGCGTGCAAAGCCCAGTGCACGGCGAATTCCTCGTCCTCAACGAGATTCAGTTGCACCCCGACCCCAGGATCCCGCAGCGCATCTGCGCTTATGCCGCCCTGGCCAGAGAGCGTCACGGTCTGGAGGTCTATCCTGTTGTCGTCAATATCCTCCGTCCGTCCGGTCGTCAGCGCCTTGCTCGCCGTTTCAGCAGTCGCTTCCGTGGACTGATTGCCCGACAGGATTATCAGGTCATCAATCTGTGGGAGGTCGATGTCAATTTGGCATTGCAGGAACCTCTGCTGCCGTTGTTGCCTTTCGCCCCTATTCTGAAGGGCGGAAATTCCGAGCCGATCATCGCGCAAGCAGTTGTCCGGCTGCGGGCCGACGCCAACCTGGCCCAAATGGAGAACTTGCTTGCTTTCTTCGCCAGTTTCGTCATGAGTACGGAATTGGTTCAAAGCATCATGAGGTGGGATATGGCTGTCCTACGCGAATCACCCTGGTATACCGAAATCCGACAGGAAGGCTGGCAACTCGGTCTGGAACAGGGCCTGGAACAGGGCCTGGAAAAAGGTCTGGAAAAAGGTCTGGAACAGGGCCTGGAGAAAGGCCTGGAGAAGGGCCTAGAAAAAGGTCTGGAACAGGGCCTGGAGAAAGGTCTGGAACAGGGCCTGAAGTTGGGAGAACGCAGGAATATGCGCGAGACCATCCTGCGCGTGCTACAGCACCGTTTTGGGCCGGCGCCAGCCGATTTCGAACAACAGCTCCAGGAGATGGACCTGCCAGAGTTGCGCGGCCTGCTCGACGCGGCCCTGGATGTCGCCTCGTTGGCTGAGTTCGGCGCCAGGTTGCTGGCTCACGCCTGACGAAAGCCGTTGGAAGTCCGCTATGCTCTCCCCGAAGGCGCGGCCACGGTGCGCGTCGACCGCGCCGAAACCGGGCTTGTGGTGACCATCCTCCGTCCCGACCGGCCCCCAACTGTGTATGAGGTTGGGCAGTGGACGGCGAGGCAAGGCCGCCTGAGTTTTGAGACGAACGGCCGCCGATGGACGGCCTTCGTCGCCAAAGATGGCCAGGCGCAGCTGGTGGCGATGGACGGCCAGACCTGGCGGCTGGAACCGCCGCGCCCACGCGCCCGGCAGAGTGAGACGGCCGGGGCCAGTCTGACGGCGCAGATGCCGGGCAAGGTGTTGGATGTGTTGGTGCAGCCCGGACAAGCCGTGGAGGCCGGGGTCACACTTGTCGTCATCGAGGCGATGAAGATGGAACTGCGGGTCACGGCGCCGGTTGCGGGCCTGGTGGCGCAGGTTTTCGTCAGCGCTGGTGATGTGGTCGATCAGGGGCAACGACTGGTAGAATTGGGGTAGAGCAAGCGATGCCCGCACCCCTCATCACCCTCACCACCGATTTCGGCCTGGACGACGGCTATGCCGGCGCGATGAAAGGCGTCATCCTCGGCATCCTGCCCTGGGCGCAGATCGTCGATATCAGCCACGCCATCGCGCCGCAGGCCATCCTGGATGCCGGCTATGTGCTGGCGACGGCTGCACCTTACTTCCCGCGCGGAACCGTCCATGTGGTGGTCGTCGATCCGGGCGTGGGCACCGAGCGCCGGCCGCTGGCGGTGTTCACCGACCGGGCGGTTTACATCGGCCCTGATAATGGCGTCTTCAGCCGGGTCTATGGTGATGAGAACGTACAGGGCATCCACCAGCTGGCCAACCCCGCCTATCGCCTCCCCCAGATCAGCAACACCTTTCATGGCCGCGACCTCTTCGCCCCCGCCGCCGCCCACATCGCCGCCGGCATTCCACCCCACAGCCTGGGGCCGGAGGTGGATGACCCCGTTCGGCTCGCCATCCCCCAACCGCAGCGCCTGGCCGATGGCAGTCTGCTCGGCGAGGTCATCTACGTTGATCGCTTCGGCAATCTGATCACCAATGTGCCGGTGGCGTGGCTGGAAGGGCGGGCAGAATGGCGTTTCGAGATCGGCGGGGTGGGGATCGACGGCTTCCACAACACCTATGGCCGGGTCGAGGTGAATCAGGCGGTGGTCTTGGGCGGCAGCGAGGGGTTGATCGAGGTGGCGGTGCGCAACAACCATGCCGGGGCCGTTTTGGGGCTGGGGACGGGCGCACGCTTCAGCGCCCAGTCAACGTTAGGAAACAGTAAGGAATGAGTCAAACAAGATCGTGAAGAATGGCGCGAGAATGGGGCTATGAGCGATTTCTTTATCATCGAAGGCGGCCGGCCTCTTCAGGGCGAGGTGCGGCCGGCCGGCAACAAAAACGCCGCCCTGCCCATGCTCGCCGCCTGCCTGCTGACCGACCAGCCTGTGACGCTGCACAATGTCCCCCGCATCGGTGATGTGGGCATCCTCTTGGAATTGCTGAAACATCTGGGCGTGCGCGTGCTGGCCAACGGCGGCAGCTCGATCACCGTCCAGGCCGACCAGGTGACTTCGCAAAACCTGTCGCCCGAACTCTGTCAGAAAGTGCGGGCCTCGATCCTGCTGGCAGGGCCGTTGTTGGGGCGGTCGGGCCAGGTCGAACTGCCTCCGCCCGGCGGCGATGTCATCGGCCGGCGCCGCATCGACACCCACCTGCTGGCTTTCGAGCACCTGGGCGCCCAGGTGGAGGTCGATCCCGGCAACCATCTCATCCGCATCCATAGCCATGACCCTCGCGGCCTCCACCCCGCCGACATCCTCCTGGACGAGGCCAGCGTCACCGCTACCGAAAACGCCCTCATGGCCGCCGCCGCCATCCGCGGGCGCACGGTCATCCGCAATGCCGCCTCCGAGCCGCATGTGCAGAACCTGTGTCAGATGCTGTGTGGCATGGGCGCGCAGATCGACGGCATCGGCAGCAATTGCCTGACCATCCAGGGCGATGGGCATCTGCACGGCGGGGAATTCACCATTTGGCCGGACCTGATCGAGGTCGGGTCGTTCCTGGGCTTGGGGGCCGTCACCCCCGGCGAGTTGCGGATCAAAGGCGTGAACCCGAGCGATTTACGCATGGTGTTGCATGTCTTCCAACAGCGGCTGGGCGTGAACTGCTGGCTGGAGGAGGACGATCTGGTGGTCGGCGAGCAGCAGGAACTGCGGGTGGCGGCGGATGTGGGTGGGGCCGTACCCAAGATCGACGATGGCCCCTGGCCGCACTTTCCCGCCGACCTGCTGTCGGTGGCGTTGGTGGCGGCCACGCAGGCCCAGGGCACCGTGCTCATCCACGAGAAGATGTTCGAGAGCCGCCTGTTCTTCGTCGATAAGCTGATCACGATGGGCGCGCGCATCATCCTCTGCGACCCGCACCGGGCGGTGGTGGTCGGTCCCTCGCGGCTGTACGGTCAGTCGCTGAGCAGCCCCGACATCCGCGCCGGCATGGCCCTGGTGATGGCGGCGCTGGCAGCCGAGGGCGTGAGCACAATCGCCAATGTCAACCAGATCGACCGCGGCTACGAGCGCCTGGAAGAGAAGCTGCTGGCATTGGGCGCAGCCATCGAGCGACGTAAGGCGGCAGGGCCGGTGAGCGGATGAAAGAGGCAGAGCTTGTCCTGAGTGAAACGAAGGATGGCAGGTGGCAGGTGGCAGGCGATACACGAGCGATCGTCCTCATCCTTGCCGTTTACGTGGTTCTCGGGGCGTTGTTTGCGGTGTTGACGCCGCCCTGGCAGGCGCCGGATGAGCCGGCTCATTTCAACTATATCCGCACGGTGGCGGCCACCGGCCGGCTGCCGGTCTTGCAGGCGGGAGATTACGACGAAGCCTATCTGAACGAGATCAAGGCGGCCAGGTTCCCGGCCAGCATGCGCATCGACGCCATTCGCTACGAAGGCCATCAGCCGCCGCTTTACTATTGGCTGGCGGCGCCGATCCTGTGGGCGTCGGGCGGCCTGGGGCTGAAAGCGCAGGTCATCGCTTTGCGGCTGTTTGGGGTTCTGATTGGCGCCGGGGTGGTGGCATTGATCTGGGCCAGTGTGCGGCGGCTGTTTCCCCGCCAACCACAGCGCGCCCACCTGGCCGCCGGTTTTGCCGCCTTCTTGCCCATGCATCTGGCGATGATGGCCTCGATCAACAACGACGGCCTCAGCGAATTGCTCATCGCCGCCGCCATGTTTCGGCTGTTGGGACACCTGAAACGCCCCACCCTGCCCACCAAAGCCTGGGGCATCACGGGCGTGATCGTCGGCCTCGGCCTGCTGACGAAGTTCCAGGCCTACATTCTGCTGCCACTGGCGGGGGTTGCCTGGCTGTGGCAGGCAATGGGAAGCCAACGACGGGTGTGGATGGCCACCGGTCTGGCCTGGCTGACCCCGGCGCTGGCTTTGCCCCTGGCCTGGTGGCTGCGCAATATGGCAATCTATGGCCCGGCTGACCCCTTCGGCCTCGCCCGGCACAATGCCATCGTCACCGGCCAGCCGCGCACCGCCGACTGGATCGTGGCCAACGGCTGGGGGGGCTATCTCGATCGGTTGGTCGAGTTCACCTTCAAATCGTTTTGGGGTGTGTTCGGCTGGCTGGGCGTCTTCCTCGACCAGCGCCTCTATACCCTGTTGGCGGTGCTCAGCCTGCTGCTCGTGGTGGGGCTGGGCGTCTGGTTTTGGCGCTGGCGGCGGGGGCAGGAGGCTGTGGCAGCTTGGCAGCGCCGCGGGCTGGCCCTGTTGGGGTTGCAGGTTGCGCTCGTGGTCGCCGCCTATGCCTGGTACAACGTCGATTTCGTCCAACACCAGGGGCGCTACCTGTTCCCCGCCCTGCTCCCTCTCAGCCTGGCCGTTGCCCTGGGATTGGAGGGGCTATCCACCCGCGAGGGCAGCCGTGCGGCGACGGTCATCGTTGCTGCACTGGCGGCTTTTGTCGTCCTGGCCGGGCTGCGAGACGGCGACATCGACGGCGGGACGCTGCTGATGTTGGCAGGAGCGGCGGGGCTGATTGCCATCAATGGCTGGACTAGACGGGCGCCCCTGGCAGCCTGGGGTGTGGCGACGCTGGCTTTGCTCACCCTGGTTGCAGTCTATGCGCTGTTTGGGGCCATCGTGCCGCAGTTGACGGGTTAGCGACTGGCTGGCTGGCCCCTGGTCGGCTGGCCAAAAAAGCGACTCCACAGGCCGGTGGTGGGCCGCGGGCGCTCGCCACCCTCGAAATCGCCGCGGGCGGCCATCGACAGCCACTGGTTGCGCAATTCGGCAGCGCGAGTGAAGTTCTGGGCCAGGGCGGTCTCGTCGCTGGTCGATAGCGCGGTTCGCCAACCCTGCAATTGGGCGATCATCTGGTCGAGCCAGTGAAGCACCCCGGCGCTGTTGGCCAGGAGGGCGGTGGTGAAGTCGGCCGGCTGCTGGTCGGGCAAATAGGTGGCGGCCTCGAATTGGGCGCCGGCCAGACGGCGCAACTCACGCCAGGATGCGTGTGCGCCGGCAGCGTTGAGCAGCGCCCCGGCCAGCACCGTGGGCAGACCATCCACCGCCGCCATCAAGCCGTCGTGCTCGGCGGCATCGAGGAAGAAGGGCTGCGCCCCAACCATCGTCACCAATTCGGAGATGGTGCTGACGGCGTCGGGCGAGAGGGCGGGGGTGGGGCACAAAGCCCAGGGGATGGCGTCGAACAACGTCGCCGAAGCCTCGGCCGCGGTGCGCCGGCCTTCGAGGGCCAGAATGGGGTTGCCGCCAATGAAGTAGACGTTGTCAGGCAGCGAGGCGGCCTCGGCCAGGATGGGGGCCTTGATCGGGGCGGTGTCGAGGAGGAGGCAGCCGGGTTTGAGGTCCTGGCGCAGGGCGGCGAGGGTGGCGATGACGTCGGCGGCGGGAACGGCCAGGAGGATGACATCGGCTTCCTCGCAGGCGCGAATCAGGTTCCAGTGGCTGGCGTCGATGGCGCCCTTGCTCTTGGCTGACTTGACGGCGGCATCGGCTTTGTCATGACCGACGAGGCGAAGGTCATCGCGCTTTTGTCGCTTGACCGCCAGCCCGAACGAGGTTCCGATCAGACCCAGGCCGATGATGGTGATTTGGATGGGTGTGGACATGAAGAAGGTCAGTGGTCAGAAGTCAGTGGTCAGAAGGCGGGATGTTCACCCCGTCACCTTGTCAAGAGGCGGCGTCGGCCTGCTGGAGGGCGCACATGAGGAGGTAATGGGGGTCGGCCGGGTTCGGGTCGGTTTCGTGAAAGCGAATGAGCCAGACGACGGTGGGATCCAGGCCGGCGGCTTCGGCCCAGGCGGCGCCGATCTCTGGGTGGGTCTGCAAGACGAAGAAGGGATGACGCCAATGACCGGGCCTGGCCGGACGCGAGAGGCGACGCCAAAGCGCCGGGGCAAACAGCTTGAGCAGGACTTTGAGTGTGCGTTGCCATACAGCCAGCGGGGCCGCCGCTTTGCCGCAATCGTGCAAGGGGGCGGCGCTGAGCAGGGCGGGGTCGGTGTGGCCGTGCTCCCGAAGCCAAGACAGCAGCCGCAGACTGTGCGCCCGGTCGGCCTTGCCCAGGCGACGGTAGAGGGTCAGGCCGGAGGGCGGGAGCAGGACTTCGGCGGGGCGATCATCCAGCGGCCGCCAGGGGGCCAGTAGGCCGTCGCATCCACGAAAGAGGCGTTGCCAGGCCAGACGGACGGGCGAGAAGCGGCGGGGCGCGGGGGCTGACACGTCACCCCAGCAGGACGTTCATCACCCAGGCGGCCGGCCCCTGGAAGACCCATTGGATGGGCGAGATCGAGGGCAAGTAACTATCGACAAGCACCAGCAAGAGCAGGAAAAGGGGACCGAACTGCACCTGTTTGCGCCAGAAACGGGCAAAACGCCGCGACCAGTCCTGGTTGAGGCCAACCAGGAAGGCGATGAGGATGTTGAAGCCATCGAGCGGGAAGATGGGGAGGAGGTTGAAGAAGGCCAGGCTGATGTTGACGATGATCCAGATCAAGACGAAGGTGTAGAGCATGCCTTCGTGCGGGACGACGCGAAAGAGGATGGCGCCGAGCAGGGCGAGGAGGATGTTGGAGAGAGGGCCGGCGGCGGCGACGATGCCCATGCCCGCGGAGGGGTTGGCGCGAAAGTTGGCGGGGTTGACCTGGACGGGGCGGCCCCAACCGATGCCAAAGCCGGCGAAGGACGAAAACAGGATCATCATCGTGCCCACCGGGTCGAGGTGGGCGATGGGATTGAGCGTCACCCGGCCCTGGCTGCGCGGGGTGGGATCGCCCAGGTTGTCGGCGACGATGGCGTGGCTGAATTCGTGGATGGCAATGCTGAGTAGCAAGGCCACGATCGAAAGGATGAAGGTGATGGGGTCGAAGGACATCAGCGGTCGGCAAGACTTTCAGCGTTGGCTCGGCGTTGGTTGAGGCGGGAGCGGGCGTATTCGACCAGCATGGGCATCACCGAGATGCCGACGATGGCCACGACGACCAGTTCGAAGTTCTCCTGGACGAGGCGTTGCGTACCGAAGAAGTAGCCGCCCAGGGTGAAGAGACAGACCCACAAGATGCCGCCGACGACGTTGTAGGTGATGAAATGGGAGTAGGTCATGGCGCCGATGCCGGCGACGAAGGGGGCAAAGGTGCGGACGATGGGGATGAAACGGGCGAGGATGATGGCTTTGCCGCCGTGTTTCTCGTAGAAGGCGTGGGTGCGGTCGAGATATTCCTTCTTCAGGAAGCGGATGTTGCCGCTGAAGGCGCGCGGGCCGACAAAGTGACCGATCCAGTAGTTGACGGTGTCGCCCAGGATGGCGGCGGCGCTGAGGAGGATGATCAACCAGACGACGTTGAGTGAGCCCAGGGCGGCGAAGGTGCCAGCGGCAAAGAGGAGCGAATCGCCGGGGAGGAAGGGCGTGACGACAAGGCCGGTTTCGAGGAAGATGACCAGGAAGAGAAGCAGGTAGGTCCAGCCCTGGTAGGTGCCGATGATCTGTTTGAGCAGTTCATCGATGTGCAAGAAGATGTCGATCAGTTCACGCATGAGGGGGGTGGCTCCAAGAGGGGGGGAGTCGCAGGTGGCAGGTGGCAAGTCGCAGGTGGCAGGTGGCAAGTTCTCCGTTGATTGTTGATTGTTGATTGTTTCTACTTGTCTACCTTTCTACTTGTCTACTTCTGTATTCTCTCGACCGGAAAGCCAGGGGCGGGGATGCGGGCGGGGTCGATCTCGCGGGGGAGGTCGATGTCCCAGGTTGGCTTCTGACCCAATAAGGCCGCCAGCATCAGGCCGGCGGCCAACCCCACCCAAAAACCAAAGGTAAACTTGCTCATTCCGCACCTCTCTGGGCGCCGTTGGCCTCGGCCTCGGCAGCAGGCGGAGGGGCCGAGGCGACGGTCGGAGATGGAGGGGCGGCAGGGCGCGGGCCAAAGACGCCCTCGCGCAGGGTGGCAAAGCCCCGGCGCACGCCCGCCGCCGTGCTGATGACATCGACGACCGGCCTGGCCACCCGTTTGCTCATGAACTGCGAGGTGTGACGGATGGTGTCGGCGGTCTGCTGGCCGGATTCGATCAAGGGCTTCATCTCCTGTCGCATGGTCACGATCAGGGTGCGGATCTGTAGCAAGAGCACCACCATGATCACGCTGATGATGATCGACATGAGGGCGAGGAGGATGATAGAGAGGTCACGAAGGAGGACGATGGCGGCCATAGGGGCCTCGCGAGGGCGAGAATGGGTGGAGAGGACGGGCAGAAGGTCGGCAGAACAGAGAAACAGCCGCGACCGCATTCTACCCCTTAAGCCAGTTGGCGGCAAGCATCAGCCCCCAGGCCAGCAGGGTATCCACCAGGACGTAGACATCGCCGATCCGCAGGAGGTCGATCCCAAGCCAGGGCGCTAGCAGTTGGCCGGCGACCATCCCCGCCAACGCCGCCAACACCGCAACCGCCAGGTCGCTCCAGCGCCGGCCTCGCCAGAGATGGAACAGGGCGGCGTAGACGATGGCGAGCAGGAGGATGAGCAGGTAGGCGGGGGGGAGGGGGATCTCAGGCATGGGTGATGATGCCTCCACCGAGGACGCGCTCGCCCTGGTAGAAGACGGCCGCCTGGCCGGGCGCAATCCCACGCACGGGTTGGTCGAAATCGACCCGCACGCCGCCATCGGCCAGCAGCGTGACCTGGGCGGGGTAGTCGGGCGAGGTGTAGCGGATCTTGACCGTGCAAGCCAACGATGCCGACGACGGACGGCCCACCCAATTGACCTGGCCGGCGATGAGGTGGTCGTGCAGGAGCGATTCGGCCGGGCCGACGACAAGGGTGTTGGTCTCGGCCCGGAGTTCGAGGACGAAGCTGGGGGTGGGAAGGTCGAGATGCAGCCCCTTTCGCTGGCCGATGGTGTAGTTGGGCAGGCCCTGGTGCTCGCCTACCACTCGGCCGTTTTCGTCGACAATCGGCCCCGGCCGGACGGCCTCACCCGCCCAATCGCGCAGGAAGCGGCGGTAGTCGCCATCGGCCAGGAAGCAGAGGTCTTGCGAATCGGTCTTGCTGGCCACGGGCAGGCCATAGCTGGCGGCCAGGGCGCGCACCTGCGGCTTGGTCAGGTCGCCGACCGGGAAGCTGAGGCTGCGGAGTTGGGCCTGGCCGAGGACGCTGAGGATGTAGGATTGGTCTTTGTGGGCATCGACCCCGCGCAGTAGCTCGAAGCCATCGGCGGCGGCGCGCACGCGGGCATAGTGGCCGGTGGCCAGGTAGTCGGCGCCGAGGGCGCGGGCGTAGTTGAGGAGGTGGTCGAAGCGAATATGGCGGTTGCAGGCCAGGCAGGGGTTGGGGGTCAGGCCCTGGCTGTAGCCGGCGATGAAATAATCGACGACGTTCTGCTTGAAAGGCCCTTCGACGTTGAGCAGGTAGAAGGGGATGCCGATCTGGGCGGCGATGTGGCGGGCGTCTTCGGTGGCTTCGAGGGTGCAGCAGCGGTTTTCGCTGCCGCGGCCGGTCTCGACCTCGGCCCACAGGCGCATCATCACGCCGATGACGCGGTAGCCGGCCTCGGCCAGGCGCGCGGCAGCCACCGAGCTATCGACGCCGCCGCTCATGGCGACGACGACGGTGGTCTCGGCGGGGGGCTTGGGGGGGTGGAGGTCGAGTTGGAGCATGGTTATTGGAGATTGGTTATTGGAGATTGGTTATTGGAGATTGGGCGAATAACCAATAACCAATAACTATCTTTATAGGCGGCGCAGACGGGCGATGAGGGGGGGGAGGATGTCGAGGACGTAGTCGATGTCGGCCTCGGTGGTGCTACGGCCCAGGGTCAGGCGCAGGTGGCCGGTGGCGGCGATGGGGTCGACGCCCATGGCGGTGAGGACGTGCGATGGGGTCTGGGCGGCGCTGGTGCAGGCCGAGCCGCTGCTGGCGCTGACGCCGGCCATGTCCAGGCCGATGAGCACGCCCTGGATTTCGATGCCATCGAACAGAAAGCTGGCGTGATGGGGCAGGCGCTCGTGTTCGTGGCCGCTGATGCGGGCGCCGGGGACAAGGGCGGGGATGGCTTCGAGCAGGCGGTTGCGCAGGGCCAGCAGCCGGGGGGTCTCGGTGGGGCGCAGGGCTTCGGCTTCGGACAGGGCGGCGGCTAGTCCGACGGCGCCGGCCACATTTTCGGTGCCGGCGCGGTGCTTGCCCTCCTGCCCGCCGCCGGTCTGGACGGTGACGAGGGGCAGGCCGCGGCGCAGCCAGGCGACGCCGACGCCTTTGGGGCCGTAGAATTTGTGGGCCGAGAGGGAGAGGGCGTCAGGGCCGAGGGCTTGCACATCCAGGGGCAGGTGGCCGGGGATCTGGACGGCGTCGGTGTGGAAGGGGATGCCGTGCTGGTGGGCGATGGCGGCCAGGGCGGCGATGGGTTGCAGGGTTCCCACCTCGTTGTTGGCAGCCATGATGCTGATCAGGAAGGTGCCGGGGCGGATGGCGGCGGCGAGGGCGTCGGGATCCACCCGCCCGGCGCCATCCACCGGCAGTTCGGTCAGTTCGAAGTCGAAGTGTTCGACCAGCTGATGGGCGGTTTCGAGCACAGCTTTGTGCTCGACGGCGCTGACGATGAGGTGGCGGCCGCGCCCGGCCCGGTGGCTGGCCCAGGCGGCCCCGCGCAGCACCAGGTTGTCGCTTTCGCTGCCGCACGAGGTGAAGACGACTTCGGCAGGGTGAGCGCCAAGCACAGCCGCCACCGTGCGGCGGGCGTCTTCCAGGGCCTGTTTGGCTTGCCGCCCCTGCCGGTAGATGCCGGAGGCGTTGCCGTAGACCTCGCTGAAGAAGGGCAGCATGGTCTGCAGCGCAAGCGACGAGACGGGCGTGGTGGCGGAATGGTCGAGATAGACGGAACGGGTGGGCGCAGCCATGATCTTGAAACGGTTGGGAAGGTGTGCTAGAATTGGGCCGTCACAATAGGATGTGGGCAGGCGCGGATCACGGCTTGCAGAAACGTGATGCCGGGCGCCATCACATCGAGGAAACAGGTATGATCGATCGAGAAGCGGTCAAAGAGGTCATCGTCGAGGAGCTGCCGGAGATCGTGCAGCGAGACCGGCGCGCGCAGCTTTCGATTCTGCGGCTAACAAAGCCGGCTTACGCCGACAAGGCTGAGACGGAAAGCCGCTTCGATCAGATGTTGGCCGAGTTACAGCGCGCCCGCGAGGCGGACAGCCGGAAATGGGAAGAACAGAAGCAAAAATGGGATGAAGAGCAGCGAAAATGGGATGAACAGAAGCGGAACTGGGACGAACATCGACGACAATGGGACGAACAGAACCAGCGCTGGGACGAACAGAACCAGAAATGGGACGAGCAGAATCAGAAATGGTGGGAAAACCAACAGGCCATCCATCGCACGCTGGACGAGATCAAGGCCCTCAACCGCAAACACGACCAGACGATCGGCGACCTGGGGGCACGATGGGGGCTACACGCCGAAGAAGCCTTTCGTAGCGGACTCAGAGCCATCCTGGAAGACTACTTTGGAGTGCAGGTTTTGCGCTTTCTGGAGTTCGACCGCGAGGGCGAGGTGTTCGGCCGTCCGGATCAGATCGAGTTGGATCTGATCGTCAAGAACGGTCTGCTGATCATCGCCGAGATTAAGTCTTCGATCAGCCGCGAAGAGATGTATGCGTTCAGCCGGAAGGTCGATTTTTACAGCCGCCATCACGACCGCACGGCGGATCGGGTGATGGTGGTGGCGCCGATGGTGCAGGCCGGGGCCGGCGAACTGGCGCAGAACCTGGGAATCGAGGTCTATACCTACGTCGAGGGCATTGATCCGGCGACGATGGGCGGGTATCGGCAGGGCGGCTGATCTCCAGACCCAGGTCGCCTGTTCTCGTGGCGCGCCTGATCGGAACGGTCAGGCGGCGGGCAGGACCTGGCGGAAGACCCGGCGCAGGTTCTCGCCCAGGATAGCACGGATCGTCGTTTCGGGGTAGCCGCGGGCCAGGAGGGCTTCGGTGACGAGGGGGTAACGCTCGCCGCTTTCGAGGCCGCGGCAGATGGTGGCGCCGTCGTAATCAGAGCCGAGGCCGACGTGTTCAGGGCCGGCCAGGTCGAGGATGTGTTCGAGATGGGCGAGGAAATGGTCGAAGGTGGCTTCGTGCAGGTTGGCGGTCATGAATTCAGCCACGAAGGTGGCGCCGACAACGCCGCCTTGCCCGGCGATGGCCTGGATTTGGGCGTCGGTGAGGTTGCGGGGATGGTCGAAAAGGGCGCGAGCGTTGGAGTGGCTGGCGATGACGGGATGCTGACTGATCTCGAGCACTTCCTCCACGCCAGCGGCGTTGAGATGCGAGACGTCGATGACGATGCCGAGGCGGTTGGCGGTGGTCACGACTTCGCGGCCAAAGTCGGTCAGGCCGTAGGCGCCGCCGGCCAGGACGCCATCGCAAGCGGCGTTGCGCGGGTTCCAGGCCAGGCCCAACAGCCGCAGGCCCAGGCGGTGGAAGGTGCGGAGCAGGGAGATGGTTCCTTCCAGGGCTTCGCTGCCTTCCAGCCCCAGGATGGCGCCGATGGGGCCGCCAGGGTGGAGGGCGTCCAGGTCGGCGCGGGTGCGGATGAGGGTGATCTGGTCGGGGGCGAGGTCGATGAGGGTGTAGAGTCCTTCCAAACGCTGAAGCGCGGCGCTGGTCGCGCCGACGGTGATGCGCGCTTCGCCGGGGAAGCAGGCAAAGACCTGGCAGTTGACGCCACCGGCGCGCAGCCGGGGCAGGTCGAGGGCGCTGGCCTGGCCCCACTGCCGCAGGTCGCGCTGGAGAGGGCCGGGGAGGGTCCAGGCCAGGGTGTCGCAGTGGCCGTCGAAGACGAAGGCGTGGTGGTGGAGGGGGTGCATGGGGGGAGGGGGAGACGCAGGGACGCAGGGACGGGGGTCAGGGAGGGGGGAGGGTGGCGAGTTCGTCGGCGAGGATGAGGCGGAGTTTGTGGAGCTGGCCGAGGGGGGCCTTGAGGTTGAAGTCGTCGATCAGGCGGTTGATGGCGGCGAGTTCCTGGGCAAAGGTCTGGCGGTGGCGCTCCCAGGCGGCGTCGAGGGCCGGGCGTTGGGCGGGGGCGGCGTTGGCGAGGGCCTGCTGATACCAGGCATGGTCCTGGCGGAGGCGCTGGCGGGCGGCGGCGAGGCGGCGGTCGATCTCGTTGGCGTCGTCGATCCAGCCCAGCGTGTGGCCGCTGCCCTGCAAGAGGTCGTAGGCGATCTGCCGATCAGCCGGGAGGAAGGGGTTGCGGCGGTCGGGCAAGGGCTTGCCAGCGCCGGGCAGGTTGTCGAATTGGCCTTGTTCCTGGGCGGCGCGGATTTTTTCTTCGATCCAGCTTTCCCAGGTCTGGTCGGTGCGTTTGCGTTTGGGTTCGTCGTCCATCGTCTTGGTCAGATGAAAAGAAGCCCCCGCTCTGTGGGCGGGGGCGGTCTTGCCGATGATAGGGTGCGAGTTGTGGTGACAAATGTTGAGGGGGGGCATGGGTTTTGCTCATGTCTCCCCTTTTTTCTTTGTCACTTGTCCGATACTGTCTCGCTTACGGTTTCGCTCACGCTTTCGCCCAGGTCTTGGACGGCATTGACGGCCTGCTGGGCGCCGGATTGCACATCGCTGGCGATCTCGCCGACGCCGGGCATGATGCTATCGGGGGTGAGGTCGTAGCGAGAGCCGCCGGAGGGCGGGAGGGGCGGGACGAAGGCAGGGCCACCGGAGGGGACGAGGGCGCCGGCCTCTTTGCGGCCGATCTGGCCGTAGAGATGGCCCTGGACGAGTGTGGACCAAACCGAGGTGAAGAGGAGGCCGATGCCACAGAGGAGGAGGCCGGCGATCTCGGCGACGATGCCAACGGCCAGGATGACGATGACGGCGATGATGATGTCGCCGATGTACTGGCGGGTGAAGCGGAGGATATCGCCGAATTTGAGGCCATCGGTGATGTCGCCGCGTTCGGCGAAGAAGATGGTGATGGCAGGGGTGGCCACCAGGATGAGGATGCCGTAGAGGATGGACAGACAGGCGAAGCACGTCCAGGCGAGGCCGAGGACGTTGGCAGCGTCAGAATCGCCAACGATGGCCGAGAGGAGGATCAGGGGCAGGGTGATCAGCAGGATCGGCAGCGACCAGACGATGAGAAGGATGCCGTACTTGATGCCGAGGACGATCTTCTCGCCCCAGTTGTCCCATTCGGGCATGGGGAGGTCATCGCCGCGGCGGACGTTGCGGACGAGTTCGATCATGTAGCCGTAGAGCAGGCCGGCGCCGACGATGGCGCCGATGATCGTCCAGGAGAAAAGGATGGTGGCCAAGACGATGAGGCCGCCGATGAGGATCTTTTCCAGCCATTTCTTGTCTTCGAAGACAAAGGAGATGGATTTGCCGATGTCCATGTCGCCTCCACAGGGTAGTGAGCCATCGCGCGATGGCGGAGATGTCGAATACAGCGGGAAGATTATAGCAGATGGGTGTGAGTCGCCCTAACCGGGCTGTGAACCCTGCGGCGAACCAATCTCAGGCGGCGTCGCTTTTGGTCGCGCCCTCCGCTTCTTGTAAGATACCCGTTGAATGACACTAATAGGAGAAACACAGATTCCTTCTTCGTGGTGTCTTCGAAGCCGGCAACCAGACGGATAGAATGACACAAAAGGGGGAAACACGGATTCCCTTTTCCTGGCGTCTTCTCCTGGATACGCATGGCTGTGTCATTCTGAATGGGTCAAGCACCCAACTTCCCAACCAAAACAAAAGGAGTCTTAGAAACAAATGGAACGTACTTTTATCATGATCAAGCCGGACGGCGTGCAGCGCGGGCTGGTCGGCGAGATCATCAGCCGCTTCGAGCATCGCGGCCTCAAGCTGGTGGCCATGCAATTCGTCCACGTCTCGCAGGCGTTGGCCGAAGCGCACTATGCCGTACACAAAGAGCGGTCCTTCTACCCCGGCCTCATCTCCTACATCACCTCCGGCCCGGTGGTGGCGATGGTGTGGGAAGGCCCCAACGCCATCGCCGCGGCCCGCAACACCATGGGCGCCACCGACCCCGTCAAAGCCGCGCCGGGCACGATCCGGGCCGACTATGGCCTGATGATCGGCCGCAACCTGGTGCATGGCTCCGACGGCCCCGAAACCGCCGCCTTCGAGATCGGGCTGTGGTTTGGGGACGAGATCGCCAGTTGGGACAGATCGGTGGAGAAATGGGTATTGGAGTGAGTTGATACGTATTGCGTGTTGCGTGTTGCGTGTTGCGTGTTGCGTAGAAACATGCGATAAATCTACGAAATACGCAATAACCAATAACCAATTACCAATTACCAATAAGATGCCCCCACCCACCCTCGCCGTCCTCACCGGCGCCGGCGTTTCGGCGGGGAGCGGCGTGCCCACGTTTCGCGATGCCGGCGGGCTTTGGCGGCAGTTCAGGATGCAAGACCTGGCCACGCCGCAAGCATTCCGCCGCGACCCCAGGCTAGTGTGGGAGTTCTACGATTGGCGCCGCCAGCGCATCGCCGGCTGCGCGCCCAACCCCGCCCATCGCGCCCTGGCCGAAATGGAGGCCGCGTTGCCCGGCTTCACGCTGGTGACGCAGAATGTGGATGGCTTGCACGCGCAGGCAGGCAGCCATCACGCCCTCCATCTGCACGGCGACATCTGGCAGGTGCGCTGCACGAGCTGCGACTACGAAGCCGAGAACCGACAGGTCCCGCTCGACCCGCTGCCGCCCACCTGTCCTCGCTGCGGCGCCCTGCTGCGTCCGGGCGTGGTCTGGTTTGGCGAACCGCTGGATGGCATGACCCTGAGCCGGGCGACGCGGGCCTTTGCCGAAGCCGACATCGCCCTGGTGGTGGGCACCTCGGCCCTGGTCTTTCCCGCCGCCGACCTGCCATTCCAGACCCTGCGACGTGGTGGCGCCGTCCACGAGTTCAACACCGAACGCACCCCGCTCTCCGACGCAGCCGCCGCCTTCTGGCCTGGCCCCTGCGAGATCACCCTGCCCGACTGGTGGGCCGATTTCCGGCGGAACCCAGGCGTGAAACGTGAGGCGTGAAACGTAAGGCGCAAGCCACAGTGTTGTGCTTGCGAGCAGTTTCGCTCATCAATAGTCACAACCAACGCCCGACCTGCCTCCCACCCCTTGTCTCCGTGTTTCCTTGTCTACTTGTCTACTCCTCCCATGCGCCACTTCATCATCGACACCGACACCGCTTCGGATGACGCCGTCGCCATCCTCATGGCCCTGCAATGGCCGGATGTGATCGTGGATGCGATCACGATCGTTTCGGGCAACATGCCCGTGGCCCAGGGCAGCATCAACGCCCGTTATGTGGTCGAACTCTGCGGCCAAGAGACGCCGGTCTACGAAGGCTGCACCCGGCCGCTGCTGCGCCAGCCGTTCCACGCCTACTACTTTCATGGCCCGGATGGGATGGGCGGGATGAACTACCCGCCGCCCCGGCGCTCGCCTGCGCCCGGCCACGCCGTGCTGCAGTTGGTCGAGCGTTTCGCCGCCGCGCCGGGCGAGATCACGCTGGTGACGCTGGGGCCGCTGACCAACATCGCCCTGGCCCTGCGCCTTGAGCCGCGCCTGGCGGGCTGGGTGAAGGGGTGTGTTGTGATGGGCGGGGCCGCCAACGTGGTGGGGAATGTGACGCCGGCAGCCGAGTACAACATCTGGTGCGACCCCGAAGCCGCCGGCATCGTCTTCCAGTCGGGGATGCCGGTGGTGATGGTGGGATGGGAGGTGAGCCGGGGCGAGGCCAACCTCAGCCTGAGCGAGATCGAGGCGATCCTGGAGATGGGGACGCCGCGGGCGAAGTTTGCGATCGAGTGCAACCGGCATGCGCTGGCCGCCAGCCTGAATCTGCAAAGCGACCCTGGCCTGGGCCTGCCCGACCCGGTGGCGATGGCCGTGGCTCTGGACCCCAGCATTTGCACCCGGCGCAGCCGGCATTTCGTGGCGGTCAGTGGCGACGAACTGACGCGGGGGATGACGGTGGTGGATGAGCTACGCGTGACGAGCACGCCCCCCTATCGCGACCCCTACTGGGGGCCGCAGGAATCGGCTATCGATGTTTGCTGGACTATCGACGTGGGGCGCTGGAAAGAGATGCTGCGCCGCACGCTGACCCCCTGAGCGGCTATTGCATCCTCACCACCACATGGGCGTTTTTCCACAGGTCTTCCAACCGGTAGAAGGTGCGCTTTTCGGGCGAGAAGAGGTGGACGATGACATCGCCATAATCCATCAGTTGCCAGCCCGAGGCGCGGTCGCCTTCGACATCGAGCGGGCGCACACCCGCCTGGCGGAGTGCGTCGCGCAGGGCATCCACCAGGGCCTGGCTTTGGCGCTCGCTGGCGGCGGTGGCGATGACAAAGTAATCGGCCATGGGCGAGATCGCGCTGACATCGAGCAGGAGGATGTCGGCGGCCAGTTTGTCGTCGAGGATTTGGAGGATGGCGTGGGCCAGTTCTAGTGCGTTCAGTGGGCGCCTCGGTGAGGGGTGAAAGGGTGATGGGCCATGTTAGCACAAAGAGGGGGCACACCCTAAAGGCGCCGGAAGCCTCATGGGTGTAGCTTAGCAGCGATTTGACAGTCGCATGTCGATGTGGTCTACTCGATTTCAGCTTGTGGGAGGTTGACATGATCACATCGTCGCTTCAGCCAGGGCGGGGCAGACTCCGCCAGCCGGGCTTTACGATCGCTTTTATCCTTCTATTGGCCGTCGCCACAGTGATGGCGGCGGCCCTTTTCGCTGCGCCTCACAGCCGGGCGGCGGTCGGGCCAGATGCCGGCGCCCCGGCGGCCAGACAAGGCCCCGGCAACCTGCCGCCGATGGCCATCGTTCCCGCCCTGGCCGTCGGCCCGTGCAGCCTGATCCAGAGCGATTTTATGGCCGGGGGGCACGGGAACTTCGAGGCAGTGGTGTTGGAAGGGCGCAATCTGGTGCATTACTACCATGTCAATGACGATGTAGGCAAGCCCTGGTCGCGAGCGCAGATCATCACCGCCCGCGCCACTGGCCCCGGCTGCATCATCCAGAGTGATTTCATGGCCGGAGGGCACGGGAACTTCGAGGTGGTCGTCCCCGAGGGCAACGAACTGGTGCACTACTTTCACATCAACGCCGACGTCCTCTCGCCCTGGCAGCGCGGGCAGGTGGTCACGGCGCAGGCAAGCGGCCCCGGCTGCCTCATCCAGAGCGATTTCATGGCCGGAGGGCACGGGAATTTCGAGGTGGTGGTGCGCGAGGACGCCAACCTGGTGCATTACTTCCACATCAACGACAACGTGAACAATCCCTGGCAGCGCGGCCAGACCATCAGCACGCAGGCCACCGGCTCCGGTTGCATCCTGCAAAGCGATTTCATGGCCGGGGGGCATGGGAATTTCGAGGTGGTGGTGCAGGAGGGGGCCAATCTGGTGCACTATTTTCACATCAACGACAACGTGGGCAATCCCTGGCTGCGAGGCCCGGTCATCAGCACGCAAGCCACCGGCCCGGCCAGCCTGATCCAGAGCGATTTCAGGGCCGGGGTCAACGGCAATCTGGAGCTGGTGGCGCCGGAGGGAAAGCTGCTCGTCCACTATTTCTTCACGAACTTCGGCGCAGGCTGGGGATGGCAGCGCGGCCAGACCGTGAGCGACCGCGCCAATGGTTGGGCGTCCTTGATCCAGGGCGATTTCATGGCCGGGGGGCATGGGAACTTCGAGGTCATCACCGGCGTGGCCGATGCCAACGGCTGTCAGACGGCGGCGCCGTGCCTACGCCACCATTTTCATGTCAACGATGATGTCGGCGCCCCCTGGCAGCCGGGCCAGGTAGTGGCCTATACAGGCAGAAGCCAGAAGGTCTGCCAGCTGACGGGCGACACCGACCGCGAGTGGGGCTATCCGACGGTCAATCGCACCACAGACTACGGGCTTTGGGGCACGGATCTGGGCCAGCCGGTGGCGCACAAGGGCAAACTCTTCTACTTCTTCGGCGACACGGTCACGACCCGTCCGCCCGACCAGGACAACTGGAACCATGATAGCTATGCTTCCTCGACCGATCTCACGCCCGAAAATTGCCTGCGCCTGGATTTTTTGACCGGGGAGGATGGTCGCTTCCGGCCGCTGACCATCCCCGGCGTCTGGCTCGAAGCCTTCGAGACGCCCACAGGCGGGTTCAGCGCCAACGGCCATTTGTACGTCTTTGTGGCCAGCGGCTGGAATGGGAGCGATCATGCTCGCAGTGTCCTGGCGCGCTCGCTCGATGATGGTCTGACCTTTGCGGCCGTGGGCGACATCTCCAACGACAAGTTCATCAACATCAGCCCGACGGTGGTGGATAGCTCTGCCTGGCCGGGGCTGCCGCAGGCCGGCGCCGGGGTGCTGCTGTGGGCCAGCGGCCGCTATCGGGTCGATGATGTCTATCTCGCCGCTCTGCCACTGGCCGCCGCCGATGACAACCCGCGCCCGTCCCTCCGCTATCTGGCCGGGGTCGAGCCGCTGAGCGGGCGGCCGATCTGGACGAGCAGCGAGGCCGCGGCCCAACCGTTGTTCCATCAGCCCTGTGTGGGTGAGCTATCGGTGGTGTGGAACCCCTATGTAGAGCGGTGGCTGATGCTGTACAACTGCGGCAACCCGCGCGGGATCAACCTGCGCGCCGCCCGCCAACCCTGGGGGCCGTGGTCCGAGCCGGGTGTCATTTTCGAGCCGCGGGCCGACGGCGGCTACTGCCATTTCATCCACGATGGCGCCGGCCAGTGCGACAGGGCCAGCGACCCCGGACGCGAGGGCGACTACGGTGGGGAGTATGGCGCTTATGTCATTGCCCCGCTGATGACGGGGGCCGGGGCGGAGACGACGATCTATTACACGCTGTCCACCTGGAACCCGTATGAGGTGATGTTGATGCGGGCCACGTTGCAGGTGGATGACGGCCCGCCCGTCTCGCCCCACCTGCATTTTCTGCCCTTTCTGTTCCGCTGACCCTCCCGGCCCTCGATTTTCCCAGAGAATCGCTTGCTGGTAGAATAGGCGCTGGCAAGTCGTTGTTTTCATCGTATCTATGAGGTAAGGCGAAGTGAGATGACTGTAAAATTTGCGCCCGCGCAAACCGTCGACGACCTCGACTTCTATCCTGAATCGGACGGCAAACCGATGGCTGAATCGGACCTGCATCGCGAGATCATGTTCACTATCATTCATCTGTTGCAGCGCCATTTCGCGGGGCGACGGGTGTATGTCAGCGGCAATCTGTTGCTTTATTACGTGGAGGGCGACCCGCGCAAGTCGGTGGCGCCGGATTGTTTTGTCGTCTGGGATGTAGAGCCGCGGCGCCGGCGCATCTACAAGTTGTGGGAGGAGGGAAAGGGGCCGCGGGTGGTGTTCGAGGTGTCATCCAAGAGTACGAAACGCGAGGATTTGGGCAGCAAGATGCGGTTGTACGCCCAGTTGGGGGTGGAGGAGTATTACATCTATGACCCGACGTCAGAGTATTTGCGGCCACCGCTGGCGGGTTTTCGGCTGGAGGCAGGACGTTTTGCCCCCATGCAGCCGCAGAACCAGGTGGTGGATTGGGGCGATATGGCTTTCGTGCCCGGCGCCGGCGAGCCGCCTGAGTATGTCAGCCCCTTGCTGGGGCTGAGGTTGGCTCTGGATGAGAACGGACGTCTGCAGTTTTTTGATGAAGCGACGGGTGAGCGGCTGTTGGATGACGAGGAGGCGCGGGAGCGAGCGGAGAGGCTTTCCCGCTATGCCGCCACGCGCGCGATCCAGGCGGAGGAGCGGGCCGGCACAGCCGAGGTGCGGGCCAGCACAGCCGAGGAACGGGCCAGCACAGCCGAGGAGCGGGCCAGCACAGCCGAGGAGCGGGCAGCGCAGGCCGAGGCCGAGAATGCGCGTTTGCGGGCGGAGTTGGCGCGCCTGCGCGGATGAGCGATCCCGCCACGCCGGCTGCGGCGAAACGCCGGCTGCGGCAAAAGGACGGGGGATGGATTTTGACAACCGGCGTCCCTGTTGGTATGCTTGCCCCCAGTTTGACGCCGGGGCGGTTCGACTCGCGGGCATGGTTCCGCCGGCGACAGTTCAAGATTCCTGACCGTTGGCTCGCCACTGCGGGCGGGATGTGTTGCTGCTTTGCCGTTTTGCGGCAAGGAGTGTTGAGGTTGCCTGAGAGTTTCCCCCAACAGAGTGGATCGCTGATCCGTCGACAAACGACGGCAGAAGGGACGCGAGGCGTTCTGGCGGTGCTAGGGGGTCGCCCAGAAGCGGAAGACGTTTTTGGTCCGTGGTTCCAGAGTGGCCAGCCAGGGGTGATGGCGGTAGGCGCGGGCCAGGGCGGCAAACAGCCAGCCGGGCATCTTGCCATCGAAGATGACGCCGCTGCCGGAGGGAAGGGCGGGCGCCTGGATGGGAAGCGGAAACAGCACCTGATCGCTGTAGTGCGAGGCGAAGATCAGACGGGTGGCCTCGCCTTCGGGTTGGGCTGTGAGGGTGAATTCCTCGTTCGCACCAGCGGGTGCGAGTGTGACCGGCGGCGGCTCAATCCAGCCGTAGTGACGGGCGTCGAACCAGTAGAAGGATGCGGGCGCGGCATGGGCGGCGATGGCCGACGCCAGCCACATGGGGGTGCGGCCGTAGAGGGCAAGCGGGTGGGCGGCGGGGAGTCGGGCAAGGATGGCAGGCAGGTGTTCGGCTTCGAACCAGATGTCGCCGCCAGGTTGTACTGCACCCACGGCATGGGCGAGTTCGTCGATGACGGTGAGCGTGACGCCGGCCGGGGCTGCGGCCAGGTGGCGCTCGCTCAGTTCGGCTTTGGGGTAGGAGCAGATGCCCTCGACGCGGGCGAGGAGGGCGTCGAACATGCTGCCAGGCCGCGGGTGATCGCGGTCGAGGCCGCTGATGATGCCGCCGAGGATGCCATTGGCGGCGTGGATGGCATCAGCCGGGTGGAGTTGCGACTGCAGGCTGGCGACGGGGATGAGGCTGCGTTCTTGCAGCCACTGCGCCGATTCGCTGCGGTCGGCCTCATCGCGGTAGAGGTGGACGACGTGGGTGCAGGCAGAGAGGAGGTCGAGTTGGTCATCCCTGGGTTTGCCGCCGATGTCCACAAGCATGGGCAGGTGGCGGTTCTGGATGGCGCGGCGCATGCGGGCAACGTGCTCGGCGGTGAAGGCGCCTTTGTGACGCAGGCGGATGCGCACCTCATCCGGGCTTTCGTAGAACCAGTCGCCTTCGCCGTCAGGGGCGGTGCGAAGAAGGATGTGGTCGATCTGGCGTTGGCGCAGGCCGCGGGTGAGGAGGTAGGCGAGGACGGATTTGCCGTTGTGGGGGGTGGCGGCCAGGAGGATGGCGGGGAGGAGGTTGGTCATGGGTCGGTTCAGAGGCAAAGTGGAGGCGCAAAATGGCGCGCACGGTGATGGTGGCGACGTTGGGCGGGCAACCGCAGGTGGTGACGTTTGCGCTGGATGTGTTGCTGGCCCGCGGGGTGGGGGTGGACGAGGTGGTGGTGGTGCATCCGGGCGGGGAGCGGTATCGGCAGTCGTTGCGGCGGCTGGCCGAGGCCTTCCCCGGCGACCGCTATCAGGGGCGGCCATGCCATCTGCGCAGTGTGTTGATCACGGCCCAACAGACGGTGCTGGCGGATATCCGCACGACGGCGGATGCGGATGCGGTGTGGCGGACGTTGCACGAGCTGATCGGGCGGCTGAAGGAGGCGGGGGCGCGGTTGCATCTGGTGTTGGCGGGTGGGCGGCGGCTGATGGCGCTGATGGCGGTGTCGGCAGCGATGTTGCACCTGGAGCACGGGGACAAGGTGTGGCATTTGTATACGCCGGATGGGCTGCAGGTGCGGGCGCGCGAGGGGGCGGTGTTGCACGCGGGGCCGGGCGAGGGGGTGGAGTTGATCGAGGCGCCGCTGTTGCCGTGGGGGGCGTATATCCCGGCTTTGCGCTCGTTGCTGAGTGCTTCGCCGGCGCAGGTGTTGGCGGCGCAGGCGGGTTGGCTGGATGGGCAGGAGCAGGGGCGTTGCCGGGAGGTGTGGGAGGGGTTGAGCGAGCAGCAGCGGGCGGTGGTGCGGGTGTTTGCGGCGGGGCATAGCCGGCAGCAGGCGGCGGAGGCGCTCTATTTGTCGGTAAAGACGGTGGATACGCACAAGACGGCGGTGCTGGCGTTGTGCCGGCAGGTTTGGGGTTTTCCAGAAGCGGAGCGTTTGGATTATCATTTCCTGGCGCGGAAGTTCGGCCCGTTCCTGGCGCAGTTGGAGGCAGTGTAACACAAGGTGAAAGATGAAGACTTCAGTAGTTTTCCTGAATCGATTACGAATTTTTACGGGTGACAGGTCGCCCGCTTTGTTGTGATAATGGTCTGTAGAACTCTCCCCACCCCATGATGGCATTTGGGTGCGTCCTAAACCAGTTGGGAAGTGCTCAAGCAGCCAGTTTTGGTTCGAAGGCAGCAGGGTGCGGATGAGTTTTTGAAGTGGCGCCGAAAGAGAAGGCAGGCTGGGACGGAGGCACTGT
>JAIBAP010000081.1 GCA_019695115.1 Caldilineales bacterium
ACGTTCGTTCAGAAACGGTTTCAGGTGCATAAAACGTTCTTTGATTGCAGTTGTATCCATGATCGCCAGTATGCCACACCTGCGTTGGTCTACCAAATCGAGTAGATTATTTTATGACGGGCCCTAACCATTGACATCGTTACCGCCCGTCGCTTTATCCTCGGCAAACAGGGCTTGTGGCCCGGGCGGCGCTGGCGCGGACTCGAGGGCACGGAGCAGGCCATGCGGTCGATGGAGTATTTGCAGCTCGACCCGCTGCAAATCATTGCCCGCAGTCACGACATCACGCTGCACGGCCGCGTGCTCGATTACACACCTGGCATGTGGGAGGATGTGACCTACCAGAAGCGCCAGTTTTTTGACTGGGGTGGTTGGCTGGCCACACGACCGATGGACGAACTGCCACACTGGCGCCTGGTTATGCGCCGCGAGCGCGATGGCCTCTCCCGACTTCGCGACATGGCCAGCGACCACGCCGATGCAATCGTCGAAATGCGGGTTATTTTGGCTGAGCGCGGCGTCGTGAGCAATCGCGACTTCGAGATGGCAACGCGGACGCGAACGCACAGCTATCGCGGCCGCAAAGACAGCGCCCTGGCGTTGTATTATTTGTGGCGCACCGGCGAAGTGATGACGCACCACCGCCAGCGATTCGAGCGCGTGTACGCTCTCACCGAAACGGTGGCGCCGGCGCATCTTATTCGCGAAAGCGAGGAGGCCGACGCGGAACGCTTCCTGGTCAAAAAGGAAGTCAGCTTCTCCGGCCTGTCGCGCCTGAACCGTGTGAGTGATTCGTTTCAGCGCGGTGTTCCATTTGACGAAGTGAAGCAGATCCTGGCCGCGATGCTGGCGAACGGCGACCTGATCAAGGTGCAGGTTGAAGGCTGGAAGGCGCTGCACTATGCGCTCGGCAGCGACGCTGAGGCGCTGCGCGACTTGAGCGCCGGGCGCGTGCCGAAGGCGTGGACGCCGTTGGCGACGACCACGACGGAAGAGGTCGTCTTCCTGGCGCCGCTCGATCCGGTCAGCGCCCGCGGACGGGCCAAAGTCCTGTTCGGCTTCGACTATGTATGGGAAGTATACAAGCCCGAGCACCAGCGCAAGTTCGGTTATTACACCTTGCCAGTCTTGTGGGGCGACCGGCTTGTGGCGCGATTCGACAGCAAACTCGACCGCACTTCGGGTGCGTTTGTCATCCTGGGTTTGTGGTTGGAGGATAACACCCTGGGCGATAACGAGGCCTTTGCCGAGGCATTGGCTCGTGGGTTTGCGCGCTTCATCGTTTTTCTTGGCGCGAGCAAGCTGGATGCCAGGGCGATTCGCGAGCCGCTGTTGCGCCGGCGCCTGCTGGCGTAATCCAATCGGGCCGTTGCCGAACACGGTCGAGGCCGATTCACACGGATTCTCGACACCAAATCATCGCTCCAATCCGTGTTGTTCCGTGTTCATCCGTGTCCAAACGACTTTTCCGACAGGCTGCTGGTCCTCGCCGATCATCTCGGCCACGACTTTGGCCGAGAGCATGACCATGGGGACGCCGCCGCCGGGGTGGGTGGCGCCGCCGACGAAGTAGAGGCCGGGCAGGTAGGGGGAGCGGTTGGAGGGGCGACGGAAGGGGGCGAGGGGGCTGTTCATCGAGAGGCCGTACAGCGAGCCGCGCCAGGCGCCGGTCTGGCGTTCGAGGTCGAGGGGGGTGAGGAGGCGCTGGTAGCGGAGGAAGGGGCGGATGTCGTAGCCGTAGGCGGCCAGGCGGTCGAGGACGAGGCTGGCGTAGGTGGAAGCCTGGGCGTTCCAGTCGAATTCAGGGCGGCGGTCGAGTACGACCGCTTGGGGCGGGGCGTTGACGAGGACGAACCAGTTTTCGCAGCCGGGCGGGGCGTGGCCGGGGTCGGTTTTGGCGGTGATGGCGACGTAGATGGTGGGGTCGGCGGGCGGCTGGCCGCGGCGGAAGATGGCGTCGAATTCGGCGGGGTAGTCGGCGGAGAAGAAGATGTTGTGGTGGGCGAGGCTGGGGTGAAGGCGCTCGACGCCGAGGAGGAGGACGAAGCCGGAGCAGGAGGGGTCGAGGCGGCTGAGACGGCTGAGTTGGCGCGGGGGCACGAGGCCGGCGGGGAGGAGGCGGTGGTAGACGGTGGCGACATCGACGTTGGCAATGACGGCGCTGGCCTGAATCTGTTCGCCGTCCGCCAATTGGATGCCGGCGGCGCGGCCATCTCTGATCAGGATGGCGGCGACGGGGCGGCCGGTCTGGATGTCGACGCCGAGTTCGGCGGCCAGGCGGGCGAGGGCGCCGGCAATGGCGTAGACGCCGTCCTGCGGATACCAGACGCCGCCGGCCAGTTCGACATGGGCGATGACGTTGAGGGTGGCCGAGGCGCGGTAGGGGTCGGAGCCGGCGTAGGTGGCGAAGCGGGCGAGGAGTTGGCGGAGGTGGGGCGAGCGGACATAGCGGCGAAGCGAGCGGTGCATGGTGCGCCAGGCGTCGACCTGCAGGGCGTCGGCCAGGCGCACGCGCAGGAAGCTGCGCCAGGTGGGGGGATGGCCGTAGATGAAGACGGGGCCGGTGATGCGGTGGAGGCGGGCGGCGTAGGCCAGGTAGCCCAGATAGCCCTCGACATCGCCTTCGTCCAGGCGGGCGATCTGGCCGAGCATGGCCGGGAGGTCGCGGGTGGCGTCGAGGATGACGCCGTCGGGGTAGAAGTAGCGGGTGAGGGGTTCGACGGGGAGGAGGGTGAGATAGTCCTCCAGGCGGCGGCCGGCGAGGGCGAAGAGTTCTGCCAGCACCGGGCGCATGGTGATGACCGAAGGGCCGGTGTCCCAGCGATAGCCGGCCTGGCTGATCTCGGCCATTTTCCCGCCGACGGCGGGGTGTTGTTCGAACAGGCGGACGTGGCGGCCGGCTACGGCCAGGCGGATGGCGGCGGCGAGGCCGCCGATGCCGGCGCCGATGATGGTGATGGACATGGGGCAGGGGGCAGTGGTCGGTGGTCAGTGGTCAGTGGTCGGTGGCAGGTCGCAGGTGGCAGGTCGCAGAGGTCCTTGTCTACTTGTTTCCTTGTCTACTTATTCCCTTGTCTCTTTGTCTACCGGGTGCATTTTAGTCTTGGGGCAGCGATGGAAGTAACCCATAGCTCGATGCGGCGTAGTGTCCGAGCGATGAACTCCCACCTTGTCTTTCCGAACGGGTCGATCTGGCGTTCTGTCGCTTCGAGTTATCCGGGCCACGCGGAGGCATGCGCCCGAGCAAGAAACTCTTCGTAGTGTCATGCTGAACGGGTCGATCACACGCGGTTGTTGCAACGATCAGCCAGTGAAGCATCTCGGTTTTCGGGAGTTTCTAAGCAGCAGCCAGCGAGGAATCCCCAAGCCGGAAGTTCACGGGCGGTGAAGTAAAGTGGGGTCATTTGACACGGCGCCGGTGTTCGTGTAGGATAGGCGACAATGATCCGGGCAAGCAGGTTGCTCGATTTTCGTTGCCTTTCGTGTCTCGCACGAGGAGAGGAAGTTGGCCGCAGTCGCTGTTCCTTCGTCTGTGTTCAGGACGAGCCGTGGCTCGCAAGCGCGGGTGTTCTGCCTGGCTTGTGGGCGTTGGGAGGGGGTTTGGCTATGAGAGGTCTGGCAGCGGCCGAAGCGGATACTATCGCAAGTTTGGGAGGTTCCAAAATGGTGGTCTCAAATTTTGAGGTTGAATGGGTAGTAAGCCCGCTTTTCACCATTGCGTGAAGCAAAGAGTTTGTAGACACGCCGTTCTAAATTCAAATGTCGCTGGTCAATCGAGCAAGGAGGAGCCATGAAAAGGCAACCCATCACCCGTACCACTCGTATTGTGTTCGCTGTGGTACTGATACTTGCTGGCATTGTATTGGTGCTGATTGCATCATCTTATTCTGCCCTGGGTGTCTTGAGCCAGTTAGCATCTAACCTCGGCTTATCGGCTATCGTGGCAGGGGTTATAAGTGCATTTCATGATCAAGCCCTTCGCCAAACCCAGGTCGGTCACTGGTGCCCTCGTGAACCCATCCGAGATACTGAACCCAGCCGTTCGCTTGTTCCCCGCCTGCGAATCTGGCCCCGCCACTCGCACGTTCGTCCAGGCAACCTGCGGCCCTGGTCTCATCCATGGTCGAGCGCACAGCGCCCGGTCATCGGCAAAGAGAGCTTCATCTCAGCGGAGATAGCCATCGTGCTTGCGAGAATCCGTTGTGCGTTCGCCACTCTTCTTTCCCTGGCCGCGTGCTCGCCCATCCCTCGGCCACGGATGTCACCGCCCTGCTCGTGCAACAAGTCGCGAGCGACCTGGCCACCTTCCCGCGCCCAACCTGCGAAGGCGGCCGGCGCCACGACAACGCCTGGACGGTCTATGCGCAGGGGCTGGCGCAGGCGCTGCGCAAACTGTTCATCGATGCGCGTTCGCAGGCGCTGTCCTTGCCCTCTCTCGTCGCTATTTTTCAACAGGGAAGCGGCGTGACGCTCGCCGCCACTGCCGGTCCTGCGGATGCGGTCTTGATTGCCTTCGTCGCGGCCTATTGCCCGCAAAGGATTGGCGGCGGCGGTTCGCCCACGTCGCCGCGAGATGCGGTGGTTGTATTCAATCGTCAGGGAGGCATGTGGCAGCTGCCTTCGGTGGCGAATGTGCTGAGTGTGGTGTGGGCAGATGACCGTTGGACCGTCCTGGTGACGAAAACGCTGTGGGGGAATCGGCAGGATTTCGAAGTAATGGCAGGATGGCGAATACAAATGCGTGGCGAGTCGCCTGCTGCCCGAGGCGACGCCGACGCAAGAGCCGTAGTAGCCTGGCTGAATTGACGGCCATCATAGAGTCGTTATCGATAGAGGCAAGGCAAATGTCATGGCAAGATCAACTCAACGGCGACTCACTGTCCTGGTTGCTGGAGCCTGATTCGCCAGGGGTGCGCTATCTGGCGCTGCGGGATCTGGTGGGACTCTCGCCCTGGATTTCCTTTTGAATGTGGAGCCGGCGGAGGCAGCTTATCTGGCCGGGTATAGCCAAAAACCGAGTCAGAATTGGTGGAAATTCGGCTTTCCGGTCTTCTACGTGACCGATTTGCTCCAACTTGTGGAAGTGTTGGCGGCGTCGGGCTATGGCCATAATGCCCGTCTGTCCGCTTGTAGTACCAGGGCTTATTCGTGCCATTCGTCCATTCGTGTCATTCCTGATCGATCAAGCCATGCTTGCAAGAACAATGCCATTTTGGAACAGCTTCAGGCCAACATGACCACCTGCGCGGCGATGGAAGCCCGGATGCTGCCAGGGGAAGATGTGGTCCTCGGGGTGCGGCATCAGGCCGAGGATGTTGCCGGCGGCGTTGGTGATGCCGGCGATGTTCGCAGCCGAACCGTTGGGGTTGGCCGGATAGGGGCCGGGGCGGCCTTCGGCATCGACATAGGTGAAAGCGACCAGGCCGGCGGCCTGCAAACCGGCCAGCGTTTCGTCGTCGCCAGCCACGAAATTGCCCTCACCATGCGCCACCGGGCAGTGGATGCGCCCCAGCCCGGCCAGCCAGGGCGAGCGATTGCCCCCGTTCGGCTCCAGCCACACCCATCGGCATTCGAACTGCGCCGATTCGTTGCGCGTCAGCGTGGCGCGTTGATTGTCTCGTGTTCCGTGTTCCGTGTTCCGTGTTCCGTGTCCCGACCTGCCATCCTTCGTTCTACTCAGGACAGGCTCTGCCACCTGCGACCTGCCGCTTGCCACCTGCCACTTGCCATCCTTCGTTTCACTCAGGACAGGCTCTGCCACTTGCCGCTTGCCGCTTGCCACCTGCGACCTGCCACTTGCCACCTGCGACCTGCCGCTTGCTCCCGGTAACAATCCCGTCTTGACGAGGACTTGAAACCCATTGCAAATGCCGATGATCGGCTTGCCGGCGGCAGCAAAGGCGCCGAGTTGATCGCCTAGCTCGTGCAGCAGGCGCACGGCCCAGAGCTTACCCGCGCCCAGGTCGTCGCCGTAGGAGAAGCCGCCGGGGAGGACGAGCAGGGCATACTCGGCCAGCCGGCGCTCGCCCGCCAAAAGCTGGTTGATGTGGACGATCTCCGGACTGCCGCCCGCTAACTCGAAAGCGATGGCGGCGTCGATGTCGCGGTTGGTGCCGGGGGCATGGAGGATGGCGATGGGAGGTGGGGTCATGGGTGAAAGATGGCTGGCAGTGGAACTCAAATGATGCTAAAATGACCTCGAAAGCACATCTGGATGCTTCCGTTGCCGAGGAGTACGCGTAGTCGATGGATGATTCCAACGATAGGCAGATTGCCTATCATCTCGCTGATGATCGAGCCGAACTGAGCGGGTTGGCCGAACCGTCGGTTGCGTTTGGTGATTTCAACCTGACGCTGGCTGTTGCTGCGCAATGCCGTGCCGCACTGCAACGCTTCTACGGGCCGCGCCTGAAAAGGGTCATCTTGTTCGGATCATCGGCGCGAGGCCAGGCAAATTCAGAGAGCGACATCGACCTGCTCGTTTTGCTGGCGAGGCCTTTCGATTACCTCAAGGAACTGCGCCGCATCGTTGATTTGTTATATCCGATTCAATTAGGTTCAGAACGACTGATATCGGCGTTGCCGGCGGAAATCGACGAATACGAACGGGGTACACAGCAACTTTATCGCAATATCCAGCAAGATGGGCAGGTGGTATGAGGGACGAGCGAGCTGAGGAAATCGCCGTCTATCTGGAGCGAGCGCAAACGTCGTTACGGGCAGCGCGAACGTTGGTTTGGAGTGGGTATTCGGACTACGCCGCCTCTAGAGCATACTACGCCGCGTTCTACGCTGCTACCGCTGTACTCGTGAAAGAGGGATTGGCCTTCAGCAAACACAGCGGCGTTGTGGCCGCCATCCATCAACGCTTTGTAAAGACGGGAGGATTGGACGCAAAGCATGGCAGGAATCTCAACTGGCTTTTCGGCTTACGGACTATCGGCGACTATGGCGGCGCTACGCATGTCTCGACCGAAGATGCAGAAGCCGCTATCGAGGCGGCTCAGGAGTTCTGCGAAGCGGTGAGGCAGCTCATCGACGGCTGAAGTACGGAGGGCAGAGAAGGGCGGGTCATGGTCGCGATCGATGATCAAACGCGCGGGCAAGCTCGGCGACGGGGACAGCGAGGCAACTCAGGCCGGACGCATCCCGAACGATGAGCGCTGGCCCAGACGTTGTGCTGCCGATCCTGGCAATCGGCTGCCCCGCCAGCATCGCCTCGAACGCGGCGGCGTGCGCAGGCTCGACTTCGAGCAGGAAGCGGCCGAGGGATTCGGAGAAGAGAGAGTGGAGAGTGGAGAGTGGCGATGGGGCGGGGAGGAGCGCGAGATCGATTTCGGCGCCGAGACGGCCGCCGATGCACATTTCGGCCAGGGCCACGGCCAGCCCGCCTTCGCTGAGGTCGTGGCAGGCGCGCACCAGCCCGGCGGCGATGGCGCCATGCAGGGCGCGCAGACGGTCGAGTGGATGGGGATAGGGTTGGGGGACGGAGGCGCCCGTTTCGCCCAGCAGGTCGAGATAGGTCGAGCCGCCGAGTTCGGGCCGGGTCTCGCCCACGAGATAGAGGTGGTTGCCCGGCGCTTTCAGGTCGCTGGTCACGGTGCGGGTGGCGTCCGCGACGATGCCGAGGGCCGAGATGAGCAGGGCGCCGGGGATGGCGTGTTTCTGGCCGTCCTCGCCCAAGTATTCGTTGTTCAGGCTGTCTTTGCCGGAGATGAAGGGGGTCTGATAGGCGATGGCGGCGTCGTAGCAGCCCTGGGCGCAGCGCACCAGCCCGCCCAGGCGGTCGGGCAAGTTGGGATTGCCCCAGCAGAAATTGTCGAGGAGGGCGATGCGGTCGGGGTCGGCGCCCACAGCCACGGCATTGCGGAAGGCCTCGTCCACGCAGGCCCAGGCCATCGCATACGGGTCGATGAGGCCATAACGAGGGTTGATGCCGGTGGAAAGGGCAATTGCGGATTGCGGATGGCGAATTGCGAACTGGGGGCTGCCAAGCGGACGTTCACCGTTGGATGTCGATTGTTGACTGTTGACTGTTAACACCGGTTGCGGGATGATCACCGCCGCATCGCTCGGCCCGCCCTGGTCGATCCCCACCAGCGGCTTGACGACCGTGCCGCCCTGGACTTCGTGATCGTAGCGATGGATGATCGGCGCCCGCGAACGGATGTTGGGATGGGCGAGGAGATGGAGCAGAGAGGATGATGCCGGAGGTGAGGCGGGGAGCGATGTCAAGGCGGCGAGTGGGGGGATGGGCGGATTGCCGGGATGGGCGGAGGCAAGGAGGTGGGGAGGCGAGGCGGCGAAGTCGGGATCGGAAAGTTCCGGCGGGGTCCAGGTGGCCGTGAGGCGACGGCGAGGGATGCCATTGTGCAGGAAGTGCATGTCCAGATCGGCCACGACACGCTCGCCGTAGCAGACGCGCAACCGTCCCGAACCGTCGAATTCGCCCAAAACGCTGGCTTCGACATCGTGCTGGCGGCAGATTTGCTGGAAGGCGGGCCAGCGGTCGGGCGCGACGGCCAGCACCATCCGCTCTTGCGCCTCCGACAGCCAGATCTCCCACGGCTGCAAGCCCGGATACTTGAGCGGCGCCTGACGCAATTGCACCGACGCGCCCACACGCTCGCCCATCTCCCCCACCGCCGAACTGAACCCACCGGCGCCGCAATCGGTGATGGCATGGTACAACCCGGCATCGCGCGCCCGCAGAATCACCTCCATCACCTGTTTTTCGACGATGGGGTTGCCGATCTGCACGGCGGTGCTGGCGATGGCGCCGGTTGTATGATCCATCTCCATGCTGCTGAAGGTGGCCCCGCGCAGCCCATCGCGGCCCGTGCGCCCACCGATGGCGACGATGAGATCGCCGGCCTGCGCCTCGTGCAGCGAACGATGGCTGCCGCGCGGGAGGATGCCCAGGCAGCCGCAATAGACCAGCGGGTTGGCGGTGAAACCAGGATGAAAATGCACGGCCCCATTCACGGTGGGGATGCCCATCTTGTTGCCGTAGTCCTCGATGCCGTGGACGACGCCGGCGGCGACGCGGCGCGGGTGCAGCACCCCGGCCGGGAGTTTGTCCTCCGGCAGGTCTTCCGGGCCAAAACAGAGCACGTCGGTGTTGGCGATGGGTTTGGCGCTGACCCCCAAAATGTCGCGGATCACCCCGCCCACACCCGTGTTCGCCCCGCCGAACGGCTCCAGCGCCGAAGGGTGGTTGTGCGTCTCCACCTTGAAAGCCAGATCGAAAACCTGGTCGAACTCGATGATGCCGGCATTGTCCACGAACGCCGACCGCACCCACGGCTTGCCCACCGCCTCCGTCGCCGCCCGAATGTAGGTTTTCAACAAGCCATCGATGCTCAGGCTCGCTGCGTCTCCTCCTCTCTCCCTCTCTGCGTCTCTGAACTCCACCACCGCCCGAAACGTCTTGTGCCCGCAATGCTCGGACCAGGTTTGGGCCAGGGTTTCCAGTTCGACATCGCTCGGTTCCCGGCCTTCGCTGCGGAAATAGGCTTGAATCGCCTGCATCTCTGCCAGATCCAGGCTCAGGCGCCGCGCCCGGCTGAGGGCCAGGAGGTCGGCTTCGCCCAGTTCGCGCACAGGGATGGCTTCGACCACGATCTGGTCGCCCGCCAATTCGTGGGTCTCGACAAACGGCGGTGCGATCTCCTGGCCGATCACATAGCGCTGCACGGTGCCATTGGCCAGCAGGTCGCGGGCGAGGCGGTCGAGGGTGGCCGGATCGACCGGGCCAAGAAAACGGTAGCTCAGGCCGGTTGCCGCCGCCCGCACCTTGCCAAAGCCCAGGCTGTGGGCCACGGCCAGCAAGCTATCGGCCACGCTATCGGTGACGCCAGGGAGGAAGGTGATCTCGATGCAGTCGCCAGCATGCGCGTCTGAAGCGTGAAGCGTGAAACGTGAGGCGTGAAACGTGAGGCGTGAAGCGTGAGATGTTAAGCGGGGCTGGAGGTCGTTGGCTGGGAGGGTTGTCACCGCCAACTCGGCGGCGACGGGGTCGAGGAGGGCGGCGGCGGCCAGGGCTTCGATCTCGGGCCGGGGCAGGTCGGCATCGAGGAAGAAGAGGTCGGAGACGACGACGGGCGGGAGATCAGCCAGGCCCAGGGCGCGGCAGGCGGCCAGCGTCGCCTGGGCGCGGCCATCGTCGGGGCCGCGGCGGGGGGTGAGTTCGAGGCGAAAGTGCATGGTCAAGTGCTGATCGGAGTAGTTATGCTATAATGGTGATGGAGATGATGGTATGACGAGAGCATTCGAGTCCCAAATTCGGCCAGAAGCGTATGCCGGCTATCTCGCGGGTTGGCGGGAACGAACGCGGGCCGAAAAAGAGCATCTGGTCGGGAAATTCCAGGAAAGTCGAACTCTGGCGGAGGATTGCGTAGGGGTGTTGGTGCGCCGCTATCCTATTCGACGTGCCTGGCTGATTGGCTCATTGCTAACTCCAGACTACTTTCATGCCGCGTCCGATATCGATTTGGTTGTCGAGGGGCTGCCGTCGAAGCACTATTTTGCCGCCTTGTCGTGTCTTTATGATCTGCTCCCGCCCGATCTCGAGCTGGACTTGATTACACTTGAGACAGCCCAGCCCGGCCTGCGCGAGCACATCATGAAGGAAGGGAAACTGCTTTATGAGCGCGCGTAGTTTTGCCGGTCTTATCGCCGATATTGAGTTGGGGAAGGAAAGCCTCCAACGAATCCTGCAGCATCAGGTTGAAGTCTTCGCATGGGTGGGTGACGAGTCGAATTTCTTTCGCACCAGTGCTGCGGGCGTGGTGTTGCATGATTTTTACAACGCTGTCGAGAAAACCTTTCAGCAAATTGCTCTGGAAGTGGATGGCGGGCTGCCGCTGGGTGACGCCTGGCATCAGCAGTTGCTTTGGCGGATGACGGTTGCTGTTCCTGCGCGCAGGCCGGCGGTAATTGATTCAGAATTGGCGCAGTCGCTGGCCGAGTATCTGCGATTCCGGCATCTGTTCCATCATATTTACGGATTCGATCTCGATTGGGAGCGCATCGAACCGCTGCTCGTAGCCGTACCGGCCACACACGCAGCATTGATCGCGCAGATCGAGAGGTTCACAGCATTCCTTACGACTCTAGAACGCGACCTATCGGAAGCGGGCTGAAACGCTACCGTCTCCCCTGATAGTTCGGCGCTTCCTTGGTGATGATGATGCTGTGGGGATGGCTTTCGAGCAGGCCGGCGTTGGTGATGCGGACGAAGCGGGTGAGGGTGCCCAGCTCGGCAAGCGTGCGGGCGCCGGTATAGCCCATGCCGCTGCGCAACCCGCCCATGAGCTGGAAGACATAATCTTTGAGAAAGCCCTTGTACGGCACCTGGCCCTCGATGCCCTCCGGCACCGTCTTGCCGCCCAGCGCGCCCGGCGTACCCTGCGACGTCTGATAGCGGTCGGAAGCCCGGCCCTTCATGGCCCCAATCGACCCCATGCCCCGATACTCCTTGAAGCGCCGGCCCTCGTAGATCACCACATCCCCCGGCGCTTCGTCCAGCCCGGCCAGCAGACTGCCCAGCATGACGGCATGCGCGCCCGCGGCCAGGGCCTTGGTGATGTCGCCCGAATACTTGATCCCACCGTCGGCGATCACCGGCTTGCCGAATTCGGCGGCGGCGCGACTGCATTCCCTGATCGCCGTGATCTGCGGCATGCCGGCCCCGGCGACGATGCGCGTGGTGCAGATGCTGCCGGCCCCCACCCCCACCTTCACCGCATCCGCCCCGGCCTCGAACAGCGCCCGCGTCCCCTCGGCCGTGACCACATTCCCAGCCAGGATGACCAGCTCCGGCCAGGTCTGGCGCAACCGGCGCACGGTCTCGATCACGCCCTTCGTGTGCCCGTGGGCGGTGTCGATGGCCACAGCGTCCACCTCCTCGGCCACCAGCGCCTCGGTGCGCAGCATGGCCCGCTCGCCCACACCCACCGCCGCCGCCACCAGCAAGCGTCCGCGCTCGTCTTGGGCGGCGTCGGGGAAATCGGCCCGTTTGAGGATGTCCTTGTAGGTGATCAGCCCCCTCAAGAAGCCGTGCTCATCCACCAGCGGCAGTTTTTCGATGCGGTGGCGATGGAGGATCTCTTGCGCCTGCTCCAGCGTTGTGCCCAGCGGGGCCGTGATCAGGCCGTCGCTGGTCATGAATTCGGACACCGGCTGCTCCTCGCGGCGGGCAAAGCGGATGTCGCGATTGGTCAAGATGCCCACCAGCCGCCCATCTTCGTCCGTGATCGGCACTCCCGAGATGTGGTAGTGGGCCATGAGGGCTTCGGCCTCGGACAGGGTGGCGGTCGGGTGCAGCGTCACCGGCTCGACGATCATGCCCGATTGCGAGCGTTTGACTTTGTCGACCTCGCGCGCCTGGGCCTCGATGTCGAGATTGCGATGGATGACGCCCAGGCCGCCTTGCCGGGCCAGGGCAATGGCCAGACCCGCCTCGGTCACAGTGTCCATCGCCGCCGAGATGACGGGGATATTGAGCCGCAGCCGGGGGTGCAGCCGGGTGCGGATGTCCACCTCGCCGGGCAGGACGTCGGCATAGCCGGGGACGAGTAGGACGTCGTCGAAGGTGAGGGCTTCGGGGATGGGCGTCATGGCCGTCAGGCTCCTGGATCGTTATGAACGCAAAACCCCCACGATGGGACGAACGCCGTCGATCGTGGGGGTGTGAACGGTAGGATGGGCGCCAAAGCCGGGTTCAGCCCTGGCGCCAGGATTGTAGCAGAGGGATGGCCGGGCGCCAATTCTGATCTGCACCCGCGATAGCCTGTGGGGACCCCGGTCAGGGGCAGGCGTTGCTGCCGGCGGCCAGGAGCGTGACGGGGATGCGGGTCTCGTCGATGGCCTGCCCATCTTTGGCGCTGTGGTCGTGGACGCTGACGAGAACGGCGCGCTGCGTTGGGGGGACCGGCCCAAGCTCGGCGCTCCAGTCCTGGTAATCGATCCCGCCGCCCATGGCGTTGTCCTCGAGCAGCGTCGCACCCTCGCGGCTTTGGGCTGCCAGATTGACGTTGGCTTCGAAGGTGAAGGAATAGCCCGCCACCGGGATGGGATTGCAGACCTTCGCCCCCACCGCCGGCTGCAGGACGTCGATCGACCGCTGGCCGGGGGCGACGGTGATCGGGATCGTCACCTTGTTGATCTCCGAACCGTCTTTGGCGCTGATCTCGAACACTTCCAGGGTGGCATCGTGCGGCTGCGGGTCTTGTTCCAGGATCTCGAAGCGAACGTAACTATGGAAGAAGCGGTGTTCTGTGCCGCCGCCCTGGGCGGTGCGCTCGGCCAGCACCGTGCCATCCGTCAGGCTCAGGCGGAGGTTGACCACGCCTTCGAAGGTCAGCGAGTTGCCGATGATCTCGATCGGGCTGTGGTACATCCCCCCGGCCACGGGCGAGAACACTTCGATGGCGGTTGCCGGGGCGGGCCAGGCTTTGGGGATGCACAACCGCCGGCCGACGGGCAAGCGGGCGCCTGGGCGGAGCTTGTTGGCCGCAGCCAAATCCGCAGGTGTCAGACCAAAGCGGGCAGCGACCTTCTTGAGTGTGTCTCCGCGCCGTACCTTGTAGGTGTCGCAGGTCGGGTTTGCGCCGAAGTGTTCGGAGGCGCCTGCCGCCGGCCGCGGGGTTGCCGCCGCCGACACGGTCAGTACAAGCGCCACAGCCAGGATGACGGCGCCCAGCCGTCGCCAATGGGTGTGAAGGGAAGCATTCATGCACGGTCTCCTTGAGCGCGAGGCGGGCAAAGCGTTGGCTGCTATCATACCCGTTTGGGCGCAGCGACGCAACGAGACGGGCGCCCGTGTGCGCTGACGGCCAGGTCCGGTGATTGCTCATCCCGCGAAGCGTCGCGCCAGCTCGGCCTCGATCTGCCCCCAGCCCAGCCCGCGCGCCGCCAGCAGCACCATCAGGTGGTAGATCACGTCGGCTGATTCGTAGATCACCCGCTCATCCCCCTCATCTTTGGCGGCGATGATCACCTCGATGGCTTCTTCGCCCAGCTTCTTCAGGATTTCGTTCTCGCCCTTTTGGAAGAGGAAGGCCGTGTAGCTGCCCTCCGGCATGGCGGTTTTGCGGGCCTGGATGGTGGCCCAGAGGTGGTCGAGGATGGCGGAGGTCATGGTTGGCTCCAGGTGCGGTAGAAACAAGTGACGGCGCCGGTGTGGCAGGCGGGGCCGGCGGGATGGACGCGCAGCAAGAGGGCGTCGCCATCGCAATCGAGGGCGATCTCCGTCACCTGCTGGGTGTTGCCACTGGTGGCGCCCTTGTGCCAGAGTTCGTTGCGGCTGCGGCTCCAGAAGTGCGTTTGGCCGCTGGCAAGGGTGCGTTCCAGCGCCAGCCGGTTCATATAGGCCAGCATCAGCACCTGGCCGGTGTCGGCGTCCTGGACGATGGCGGGGACGAGGCCGCGTTCGTCGAAGCGGAGGAGGTCGAAGTCAAGCATGGTGGGCCTCTACCGGGCGAATGGGCAGGCCGCGTTCGCTCAGAAAGCGTTTGAGATCAGGCACGGTAAGCTGTTTGTAGTGAAACAAGGTGGCGGCCAGGGCGGCGTCGGCCCCGCCGATGGTGAGGGCATCCAGGAAGTGCTCAGGCGCGCCAGCGCCGCCGCTGGCGATGACGGGCACAGAGACGGCCTGCGTCACCGCCGCCAACAAGGGGATGTCGTAGCCCGAGGCTGTGCCGTCGCGATCCATGCTCGTCAGCAAGATCTCGCCTGCCCCTCGCGCCGCCGCTTCCTGCGCCCAGGCGATGGCGTCGATGCCGGTAGGTCGGCGCCCACCGTGCGTGTAGACCTCCCATCCTCCCGCGCCCCGGCGGCGGGCGTCGATGGCGACGACGATGCACTGGCTGCCGAACTGCTCGGCGCCGGCGCCGATGAGGTCGGGCTGAGCAACGGCAGCGGAGTTGATCGACACCTTGTCGGCTCCAGCCTGGAGCATGGCGCGCATGTCATCCACCGTGCGCAAGCCGCCGCCCACGGTGAAGGGGATGAAGACCGAATCGGCCACGGCGCGCACCACATCCAGCATGATGTCGCGGCCTTCGTGCGTGGCGGTGATGTCCAGGAACACCAGCTCGTCCGCGCCTTCGGCATCGTAGATGCGCGCCTGTTCCACCGGGTCGCCGGCATCGCGCAATTGCAGGAAGTTGATGCCCTTGACCACGCGACCGTTCTTTACATCCAGGCAGGGCACGATACGCTTCGCTAACATAAGAAGAAATCCCTCGTTCTCTCGTAGTAACGGCTTCAGCCGTTCTCTCGTAGTAACGACTTCAGTCGTTCTCTCGTAGTAACGACTTTAGCCGTTCACCCGCTAAACCGCAAACAAAAAATACCGGCCGGCGGCCACGCCCCCGACGCGAAATTGAGCATGCTATCGCCGTAGGGTTGCAACCCGTAGTCTCGGCAGAAGCGAACGACGCCGGCGGACATCAGATCGACCGGAAAGCTGAAGCTGCCGAAGCGGTGATTCAAGGCCCAGCGCCGGATGTATTCCACCGTCCAGGCAGTTTCAGCCGCCGTCGCTTCGGCTGAGATCAAGAGCAATCGGCCATCCAGCCAGTCGGTCTGGGGCTGCGCCAGGGCCAGGGCAACAAGCTGTTCGTGGCGCCAGACGAGCAGGACATCGCCGGCCTTGCGTCCGACCAGCCAGCGCAGCCAGGCCGAGAAGTTCAGTCCGCTGAGGGCGGTCTCGCTCAACCGGGCGGCGGCAGCGAGAGCCAGGTCGAACTCATCGCCGGCCAGTGATGCCAGCATCCTGGCCTGGAGCGGCGCCCGGCCGTCGATCACCGGGCCGATCGTCTGCCGGTAGGCGAAGGTCGAGAGTCCGGCAGGTTGGAAGCCCAGCCGCAAGTAGAAGGCGATGTTGTCGATGGCGTCGGGCCAGGTCATCAGCCCGATGCTGCGCACGCCGCGCTCGCTCAGATAGGCCTGGGCATCGGCCACCAGCGCCTGCCCGATCCCGCGCCGCTGGTGCTGGGGGTGCACAGCCAGGCTGTGAAACCAGCCCAGGCTGCCACAGCTGCGGCTCATGCAAACGCCCGCCACGTCGCCCTGCCATTCGCCCACGCGCACACCGGCGGCCTCGCGGTCGAGCGAGGTCTGCACCCTGGCGGGGGCGTAGGCCGTCCAGCGCCCGCGCCGGCTGTTGCCGTACAGCTTTTGCACCTGGGCGGCATAGGCGGCGTCGATCACGGCGCAGATGGCGGGGGCATCGTCGGCGCCGGCCGGTCGAATCTGGGCTGTCATGCCCTCGCCTCGGCCGCCCGTACGGCCACGGCCAGGGCGGCGCTTAGGTCGAGGGCGCCAGTGTATAGCGCCTGGCCGATGATGACGCCCTCGATGCCGTCAGCTGCATGTTCAGCCAGCGCCGCGATATCGGCCAGTCCGCTGACCCCGCCCGAAGCGATCACACCCAGACCGCTGCTGTGAGCCAGTTCGACGGTGGCCGCCAGGTTGACCCCGGCCAGCATCCCATCCCGACTGATGTCGGTGTAGACAATCCGCTTCAACCCCATCTTGGCCAGAGAGTGGGCAAGCGTGACGGCGGGCAGGCTGCTTGTCTCTGTCCAGCCATGCGTGGCCACCAGGCCATCACGGGCGTCGATCCCGACCACGATCTGCTCGGCCCCGAACTGACGCAGGGCCAGGCGCACCAGGTCGGGGTCGCGCACGGCGGCCGTGCCCAGGACGACGCGTGTGGCGCCCAACTCCAGCGCGAGATCGACATCTTCCAGCCTGCGAAGGCCCCCCCCGAATTGGATCGGCAGCCCCACCGCGGCGCGGATCTCGGTCAGCCGTTGCAGGTTCACCGGCAGGTCAGTTCCGTCCGAGTTGCGGTCGCCAAAAGCGCCATCGAGGTTGACGACGTGCAGCCATTCGGCGCCCAATGCGGCCCAATGCCGGGCGATGGCGGCAGGGTCGTCGCCGAAGACGGTTTCGGCGGCAGGATCGCCCTGGCGCAGGCGGACGCAGCGACCGTGGCGGAGATCGATGGCGGGGAAGAGGAGCATGGGGGGAGAAGAGCGGAGGTCAGAGGTCGGAGGGCAGAGGTCGGAGGGCAGAGGTCGGAGATTGGAGATTGGAGATTGGAGATTGGAGATTGGAGATTGGAGATCAGAGATCGGCGGTGGCGGAGAGGTGGAGGTCGGCGGTGCGGTCGACGGCGGCGGCGACGAGGAGCAGGAAGTCGTTCAGTCGCCCGGCGTGACCGGCTTCGAGGGCGGCATAGTAGGCCAGGCGGTCCTCGGTGCGGACGATGGCGATGGGATAGCCGCTCTGCAGCAGCAAGAGGTTCATCAGCAGGCGGGCGACGCGACCGTTGCCATCGACAAAGGGATGGATATCGACCAGCCAGAAATGGGCGTGGGCGGCCCGTTCGACCGGGTGCAGCGCCGGTCTTCGCTCCAGCCACTGACCGAACTCGGCCATCCGTCCGGGCACAGCCGGCGGTGGGGGCGGGACATAGTCGGAGCCGGCGATGAAGACTTGTCGCTGGCGATACGCGCCCGCATTCTCATCGTCGATGCCGTGCAAGATAAGGCGATGTAGCGCCAGGATATCGGCCTCGGAGGGCGGAGTGGCCTGCGTCGCCAGTTGAATGACGTGGTCGATGGCGTGTTTGTGATTGGTTGCTTCCAGGTGCTCGACCAGCGTTTTGCCGCCGATGGTGAGGCCATGCTTGAGTACGACCAGGGTCTCTTGTCGCGTCAGCGTCGAACCCTCGATGCTGTTCGAGTGGTACGTCCACTCGACATCGAGGTATTCGCGCAGCCGCGCCGCTTCGCCCGCGCTCAGGGGGCGGCGCTCGGCGAGCAGGGCGCGCTTGGCATCGATTTGGGCCAGCAAGACCGAAAGTTCACCGCTCATCAGGCAGTCATGACCGGGGAAGCAGGTTGTTCAGCAAAGTCGCGCCGCTGCGCCCAACCAGGACAGCAACCAGGCCCTTGACCACATCGACGACGATGAATGGGGCTACGCCAAGCTGGAAGGCCCGCACCGCGGAGACATCAAGCGTCAGCGCCAGCCATGTCGCCCCCACCAGGTAGATGACGGCGACGCCCGCCAGCCCGGCTGCAAGGCTGCGCCCGCGCGTTGCTCTGTTCTCGGCCAGCCAGCCCACGATGGCCGCCGCCATCGGGAAGCTGACGAGGTAGCCGGCAGTGGGGCCAACGAAGGCCGTGGGGCCGCCGATCCAGCCGGCGGCCAGCGGCGCGCCCAAAGCAATCAGGCCCAGATAGGTGAGCTGGCTGAGGAAGCCATCCATAGGGCCGAGCAGCAACCCGGCCAGGATGACGGCCAGCACTTGCAGGGTGATCGGCACCGGCGTGAACGGCAGCGGGATGCGCACCTGCGCCGCCAGCCCGGTGAACAGGGCAAAGCCGATGATCAGGGCAGCACGAACAGTCCAACGAGACGAAGCGAGGGTTTGGGTTGACATGGGTGAAGTCTGCTTTGAGTAGATAAGGAAACAGGTAGACAAGGAAACAAGTGGACAAGTAGACAAGTGGATATTTGTCCTTGTCTACTTGTCTACCCATCTACTTGTCTACTTTTTCAACGATACCAACGAAATTCTGCAGAATCCTCAACCCCACCTGCTGGCTTTTCTCCGGGTGGCATTGGATGCCCCAGATGCGGCCATGCTGGATGATGGCGGGGTAGGGCCGTCCGTAGTCGGTCGTGGCCAGCACATCAGCGGGGTCGGCGGCGGCGCAGTAGTAGGAGTGAACAAAGTAGGCATAGGCGCCATCGGCGATGCCAGCGAGCAGGGGGTCGGGGCGGCTGGGATGGAGTTGGTTCCAGCCGATCTGCGGCACGCGCAGGTCGCCGTCGAATCGCTGCACCCGGCCCGGCAGCAGACCCAACCCGCGCCACTCCCCCATCTCCTCGCTCAGCTCGAACAGCATCTGCATGCCCACGCAGATGCCCAATAGCGGGATGCCTTCGGCCACGACCTCGCGCACAACAGATGCCAGCTGCGCGGCCTGCAAGTTCGTCATGCAGGCGCCAAAGGCGCCCACGCCCGGCAGGATGACGCCATCGGCAGCCAGGATGGCGCGCGGTTCGGCCGTCAGCATCACCGTTTGGCTGCTGCCGGCGTCGGATAGGGCGCGTTCCACGGCTTTTTGCACACTGCGCACATTGCCGATGTTGTAGTCGAGGATGGTGATCATAGTAGGGATTGGGGATTGGAGATTGGAGATTGGAGTCTGCCCCAATCTCCAATCTCCAATCTCTCACCTCAAGCTTTACACTGTCAGCGTACCCTTGGTAGAGGGCACACCCAGGCGGCGGGGGTCCTGGCGGGTGGCGGCGTCGAGGGCGCGGGCGAAGGCTTTGTAAAGCGCCTCGCATTGGTGGTGGTCGTTGCGGCCGTAGAGCACGCGGGCGTGCAGGTTCATGGCGGCATGGATGGCTACGGATTCGAAGAAGTGGCCGATGAGGTCGGCGCCGAGGCCGCCGATGCGCGGGGTGTGCCATTCGGCCTGGAACACGCAGTACGGCCGGCCCGACAAGTCCACGGCCACAAAGGCCAGCGCCTCGTCCATGGGCACGTAGCTGTGGGCCGTGCGCACGATGCCCGACCGATCCCCCAAGCCCTGGCTGATGGCCTTGCCCAGGCAGATGCCCACATCCTCGACCGTGTGGTGTTCGTCTACATGCAGGTCGCCTTTGGCCTCGACCGTGAGATCGAACAGGCCGTGCGCGGCAAACAGCGTCAGCATGTGGTCGAAGAAGCCGATGCCGGTGTCGATCTGCGCCCGGCCGCTGCCGTGCAGGTCGAGCGAGAGAGTGATATCGGTCTCGCGGGTGGCGCGGGTGATGGTGACGGGAGGTATGCTCACGATGATTCCTCATCGATTGGGAAGTGCAAACGGTGGAGAATCCGATGGAGGGCGGGCGCCAGAAAGATGCCCATCGCCAACAGGAAGACGATGCCCGAAAACAGGGCGTAGAACGAAGCGAATATTTTGCCGGCTTCGGTTTTCAGCTCGTTCACCGGCCCCATGCCGCCGAGGATCATCGAGGCGTTGAGCAAAGAGTCGGTCCAATTTAGGCCCTCGGTGACATGGTAGCCCACGATGCCGATCAGGAGCGAGACGAACAGCACGGCCATTGCCAGCGCGGCAAAGGCCAACACGCGCTTGATGAAGTCGCGGCGCGAGAGAATGGGCTGGCTGCTGTGTTCAAACATGGTTGATGACCTCCAGCGCCCCTAGCAGTCTCTCCGTATCCTGCGGCCGCCCGGCGCTGACCCGGATGCAGTTCTGCAGACCGGGCTTGTCATAATAGCGAACAAGTACGCCTTGCTCGGCCAGGCGGCGGTGCAGGTCGGCGGCGGGGCGGCCTTCGACGCGGCAGAGGACGAAATTGGCCTGGCTGGGATAGGGGCGGAGGTAGGGGAAGCGTCCGAGTTCGGCGATCAGGCGGTCGCGCTCGATTTTCAGGGCCTCGATGCGGGTGCGGAGATAGGGCAAGTCGTCGAGGCTGGTCAAGCCGGCCACGGTGGCGGCCACGTTGACGTTGTACGGCTGCTTGAATTTCCACAAGTGCTGGATGATCGCGAGCGGGAAGATGCCGTAGCCCAGACGCAGCCCGGCCAGCCCTGCCCATTTGCTGAAGGTGCGCAGGACGACCAGGTTGGGAGCGCCGGGAACCCATGTCGCCACGGATTGGCCATCGGCAGCGAACTCGATGTAGGCCTCGTCCACGACGACAACGAGGGGCAGGCGCAGTAGCCGGCGCAGGGCCTCGTGCGGGATCAGGCTGCCATCGGGGTTGTTCGGCGAGGTGAGGAAGAGGAGCTTGGGCCGGGGAGCCGAACCCAGCGCGGCCTGTTCGATGCCCTCGACATCCAGGCTGAAATCCTCCCGCCGCCAGACATCGACCACCCGCCCGCCGCTGAGTTTGGCATCGAAGCTGTACATGCCAAAGGTGGGCGGGCAGCTGAGGATGGCGTCGCCGGGGGTCAGGAAGAGACGGCAGAGATAGTCGAGCAGTTCGTCGGCGCCGTGGCCGGGCAGGATGGTGTCGGCGGGGACGCCAGTGTAATGGGAAAGAGCAGCGCGCAGGCTGGTTTGCTGCGGGTCGGGATAGATATGATACCACGGGAATTCGGTCAGGGCCTGGCGCAGGCGCGGCGAAGGGCCGTACGGATTCTCGTTGGCGTCGAGCTTGACGATCTCCTCGGGCCGCCTTCCCATGCGCGCGCTCAACACCTCGAACGGCTGCACGGGGGTGTATTCCTCCATGCGAGCGATGTCGGGGCGGAGGAGGGGGGAGATTGGAGAGTGGGGATTGGAGATTGGGGGGGCGGACATGGCAACGAGAAGGAAGTCAGGACTTGGTCTTGACAATGTATATACGATCGGCTAGAATCGATTCATGGATGAGCGACTGATCAGGCAGAATATCAATGATCTGCAAAAACGATTACAGAAAGATCGGGCAATGACGATGATCAGCCTGCGAGTGCCCGAAGATGTGCTGGAGGACTTGAAGCGCGTCGCCCCGTTACTCGGCTTCTCAGGCTATCAGCCTCTCATCCGAGCTTACATCGGCCAGGGGCTGCGCGCCGATCTCGAACGGTTGGAGGCCAAGCCGGAAATAGCGGCGTTGGTCGAGAATTTGCGAAAGTACGGGGTAAGCAACGAGATCATAGCATCGGCACTGGCCGAAAGTCGCCCAACCTGGCAAGCCTCGACCGTTGAGGGCGAACCCAATCTCTAATCTCCAATCCCCAATCTCTCTCTCGCGGCGGCGGCGTGGGCATCCAGTCCTTCCGCCAGGGCCAGGCGGGCGGCGATGGGGCTGAGTTCGGCGCTGGCGGCGGGCGTGAGGGCGATGAGGCTGATGCGCTTGATGAAGTCCTCGACGTTGAGCGGCGAGGCGAAGCGGGCGGTGCCTTCGGTGGGCATGACGTGGCTCGGCCCGGCGATGTAGTCGCCCAGGACCTCGAACGAGTATTCGCCGACGAAGATGCCGCCGGCGTTGCGCACGGCCGGGACGAGCGCCCACGGTTCGGCCACGGCCAGGCAGAGGTGTTCGGGCGCAAAGGCGTTGGCGGCGTCCACGGCGGCTGCCAGATCGGGCGTGATCACGGCCCCGCCGCGAGTGGAAAGCGATTCGGCGATGATGTCGGCCCGGCTGAGCGATTCCAGCCGTCCGGCCACCGCCGCCTGCACGGCCTCGGCAAGCGGCCGGCTGGGGGTGAGGAGGATGGCCGTGGCCAGGACATCGTGCTCGGCCTGGGCCAGCAGATCGGCGGCCACGCGGCCCGGATCGGCCCCGGCATCGGCGATCACCACCGTTTCCGTTGGCCCCGGCAGCCCGTCGATCCCGACCATGCCGTACACCTGCCGTTTGGCCAGGGTGACGAATAGCCCGCCCGGCCCCACAATCTTGTCCACGGCGACGATGGTTTCTGTGCCGAAGGCCATGGCCCCGATCGCCTGCGCCCCACCGAGCGCGTACATCTCGTCCACGCCGGCGATTTCGGCGGCGGCGAGGATGACATCGGGAACCCGGCCGGTGCTGCGGTCGGGCGGCGAGCAGGCGATGACGCGCTCGACGCCGGCCACGCGGGCGATGACGGCCGACATCAGCAGCGACGAGGGCAGCGGCGCCGTCCCGCCTGGCACATAGACCCCCACCGAAGCCAACGGCCGTACGATCTGGCCGAGCGTGCCCTCGCCTTCGTCCATGTGCAGCCACGATTGGCTGGGCTGGCGACGGTGGAAGGCGGCGATACGGTTGGCGGCGCGTTGCATGGCCTGGCCGAGTTCGGGGTCGAGGCGGTCGCGCGCGGCCCGGCGCGCCGAGGCGGACACGAGCAAGTCGTCCGTGCTGGCGCCGTCGATGCGTTGCGACCATTCGCGCAGGGCCGCATCCCCGCGCTGGCGGATGTCGGCTAGGATGCGGCGCACGGCGGCTTCGGGCGTGAGCGGCTCGCCGAAGGTGCGGGCAATGCGGTCGAGGACGCTGGCGGGGTAGTCGGCGTCGGCCCAGTTCTGGCGGCGGAGGATGGTGCGGCGGGCGGTGGGGAGGTCGAGGATGGGGAGGAGCATGGTGGTTATTGGTAATTGGTTATTTGCGGTTGGTTATTGGTGATTTTCGGTGAATAGCGATAGTATCGACGATTTACCAGTTATTGGTTATCAATAACCAATAACCAATAACTTTAGTTTCCGCTAAATGCTGACGTGACAAAGGCGGCTGGATGGTTCATGATTGCAGGAAACCATTCCCACAAGCTCCTGCAAGGAGAGAACCATGCCAACCGCCGTACGAGAGACTATACAAGTACTTGAGATGATCGTGCA
>JAIBAP010000082.1 GCA_019695115.1 Caldilineales bacterium
GGGTCGGGGTGTTTGTCGGTGTTGGCGTGGGGGTGTTGGTGGGGGTTGGGGTCGGCGTGGGGGTGTTGGTGGGGGTTGGGGTGGGCGTGCGGGTGGGGGTAGGCGTGGGCGTGCGGGTGGGGGTGTTGGTGGGCGTCGGCGTCGGCGTGCGCGTCGGCGTATGGGTGGGGGTATTGGTGGGGGTCGGCGTCGGCGTCTTGGTGGGCGTCCGGGTGGGGGTATTCGTGGGCGTTGGCGTCGGCGTGTTGGTGGGGGTGGGCGTCTTGGTGGGTGTGGGGGTGAGGGTGGGCGTGGGCGGCGGGACGATGGCGCTGCCGCCAATGTGGCTGAAGGCGAGGATAAAGGTGTTGGGTTGGCCGGAGGCAGCGGCGCCCGGCTTGCTGCTCTGGCCCAGGCTGTAGGCTTCGGCCCCCACCGTGCCCAGGGCGTCGAAGGCCTCGGCTTCGCTGCCGGCGGCGCCGTAGAAGATGCGGAAGTTGCGCCGCCCGCCCGCGGCCAGCGTCCCGAAGTTCAGGTCGAAGAGGGCGCCCTGGTCGGCGGGGCCGGCATCGACGAAGGAGCCGATGCGACCGCGATCGCTGGGGCCGGCCAGCGGGTTGGCCGAGGCCAGGCCGTCGTTGCTGGTAAAGACAAGGGCCGGGCTATCCCCTTTGGCCAGGGTGACGAATTCCGAGAAGGCGGTTGGCTCGACATCCCAATCCACCACCCGCCGGTAGCGCAGGTCGATGGCTGCGGAGGAGATGTTCTCGATGCTGACATCGATCTGGTAGAGGTTGGCGAAGACGGAGGGGTGGAAGGCGTGAACCACGCGCAAGGCGCCGGTCATCTCCACGGTCGCGATGGCCGTGCGCTCGTCGGCGCTGAAACTGAGCACAGCCAGGTTGACGATGCCCTGGTCGCGATTGGCCCAGCCCGCCCTTCCCGACCCGGCATCGGCCACGCCCCAGCCCTCGGCCGGGCGGTCATGGCCGATGCCCTCGTTGCCTGTGGGCAGATAGCGCAGGCCGACGATGCGGCTGCCGAGCACGGTCGAGCGCGGCCCGCCGGCGACGTTCAGTTCGCCGCTCGGGTTGACGCCCAGCAGCACCGTATCGTTGCCAATGAAAACGCCGCTTCCGGGATCGGCGGCGGCCGCTCGCGGGAGGGCGAACAAAAGCGCCGCCAGCGCCAGACAGAGCAGACGACGGCAGGAGAGGGAGAACGGCAAGGCGGGACGAGACATGGCTGGACTCCGGGAATGCGAACGCCGCAGGCGGTGCTTGAGGACGGGCCTGGCAAAACGTATGACCGCTCACCCTCTGTTCCCATCTTCCAACGAGCGATGGCTGTCCGTAACACTCACAGGGTGGCGTGTGCAGGCGAAATGGATTGTAACACGAAATGATTGCAGGTCAAGGCAGCCGAAAAGCGCGAAGCGAAACGCCAGGTCGTCGGCGTGCTGCCGCTGTTGCAGCGTGTTGCCCCAGAGCCTGTATAGCAGTAGCCCCGCTTCAGCGCCACCGGCGTATCTTCGTCATTGTGCGCAGCCACCTGGTTGAGGCAGTATTCCCGATCTTCCACCTTAGCTCGTGGTCCAGTTTTCGGGGTCAATTATAGTCACAATCGGCAACTGGGACCAGCGTTGGCGGAAGGCCAGGCGTTTGTGCTGCCATACTTGGTTGGCCTCTTGTCTTGCGGCCAGGGTCTCTTTTCTCTGGCGGCGCAGAGCTCGCCACTGGTCAGCTTGCGCTTTGCGCTCAGATGAGGAGTGTTCTGAAGCGCCGCTTTTGGCAGCCTGACGCTCGCTTTTCAACGTTTGCCAGGCTGCATCTTCGACTCGCTGCTGTTGGCGGACGGCTCGACGTTCGTCCCGCAGTGCGGCCTCTTCCTGGCGCAGGGCTCGTTTTTCCTCCTTCAAGCTAGGTGCTGCGCAGGCATCGTCCTGACTTTCCAAGACTGGCTGCCCTCTGGAGGCCGCCACAAAATCCAACATGGCCTCGGTGTAGTCCCGGCTTGCGTCGGCGAATACTTGTCCGGGCCATTGACGCACTTGGCCTGGGTCAGTCGGTTGCTCGATCACCAGTCGTCCCGAAGAACCGCTGACCGCCGGCAGTTTGTCCTCCATTTCATGGCTGGCCGGGACGAAACAGAGGTCAACATTCAGGGCTTGCCCGGGCGCTTCGGCTGTACGGCCAACGGTTTCCGGCCCCCTTTTTTTACCACACTCTCGGCTTCTGACCAGAGCCCGGCATCCACGAGGATTCGCTTCACCGTATTAGGGCTGACCAAGGGCACCCAGTTATTCCCTTTGGCCAACTCGTCGGCTATGCGCCGCTTACCTCGTTCTGGGTGCGCTCGTCGCATGGCTATCACCTGTGCCTCTACCTCTGCTGACGCGACGTGAGGATGGTGCGGCGCATGGCTGTTTGTCTCGTTCAAAGCCTCATACCCGCCCGCCTCAAAGCGAGGCTTCCAGTGATAGAAGGTACTCTGTGACACATGGGCCCGGCGGCAGGCCTCTTCTCGATCTCCAGTTGCTTCCCATACCTCAAACAGCAACCGTCGTTGTTGCGCTGTCGTGGTTGGGAAATAGGTGCGTTTCTCTGTCATAATTTCCTATCTTACCTTAACTTGGCCATTCCTGCTATTCCATCATCATCTTGACCAATACAATTTTTAACAAGAATGCTCATCAGAACTTTTCGATTTTCAAGTCGATGGTCAAAATTCCATAATTCGGCTGCAAGAAATTGATTCTCAGGTGGCGAAATTGACATGTTATGTTTAGCAGAGTTCGATCCAGCCTGTGGATACCAGCTGCCGTCTTCACTGTCAAACGGCAGCTAACCTAGAACCGGAATGCCCTACTTCGTAGGCGAGAATTGCTGTTGCCCCAAGCATTTCTCCTTAATCGTCTGTTTCTGCCATTCATGTCCACTATCGGCCAAATTTGGTTGATTCATTTGTTCAAGGCTAAAGTCCCAGTTGAAGTCAAATTCTAGCATCATTGCCAGTCTGTCGAAGATTCGTGATGTCAATCTGTCTGAGTAGAATAAGTAAACGATATTATTCGGAGAGATCTCGCATTTCACTTCGTATCCCTGGACTATTGCTTCTACGTCCTCCTTCGTCGTGATTCCTTTTCGCAAATCAATTTGTTTGAGGCGATAAGTGAAGTAGTTGTAAGGGAAATCACCCGGCCCATATTCGGCTAAGCGTTCCGCATCAACCCCTAGTTCCTCAGTGAGTTCGAGCACCTTTTTTTCAGAAACCCCATAGGTTTCTGCAAGATACGTCACTGAGTTAACGGAAGCGTTGGTTGGTGGACGCAGAAGATTGGCAAGAAGTGGGCCACAACATAGGAATAGCGAACCACCAATCAGGCTAAGCAGGACAATCAACCCGATACTGCGCTTTCGAAGTGGATTCGATTGGCATATCTGAGAAAACCAAGTTGACATTGTATCTCCTTCCACGTTAGTGGAACCCGCCACCACCGCCGCCCGCTGACCAGCCCAAATCTCTGTGTATTAGCGATGAAAGGCTTCTTGGAGACAAGCCGTTCGCCAGAGCTGCGCCATGATCCCCTGCTATGAAGCCCATATTGACATCAGCGTAATCCATATCAACCGAAAGAGGACTCGCCTGAGCGCCTTCTCGGATGACGGTGAAAACATCATTTGCTCTGCTTCCGATCATAAATCCTGAAAGCAAATGCCCTGCATAGTGATGAGTGTTTTCCTGGGGAACCCCCTCTGCATCCACTGAATAGATAGTAGACCTGAACCCTTCCATCCCATGATTAACATGTTCAAGAAACCTGCCTTGCCCTCCAACACCGAGCCCCTGTCCCAAGAAGGCAAGGAAATTTCCTGGGTTGTAGACAACGCCTGCGAATAACAAAGCAATTCCGCTGACAAACTCTGCAGCTTCATTGTCTTCGTAGTACCCGGCCAAACGACCTATAGCGGATGCAAAATCCTCGATACTGTTCCTTCCTGCGGTCGACCCCAATACTTTCTCCCAATTACGATTAGCAGCCTGCCAATCGGCATCAGTCCACGCGTAACTCCCGGAAACCTCACCGGCATACGTCAGCGAATATAGGCGGTACAATCGATCTATATCGGTCGGATCTCGACCATCGTGGGCAGCCCGAAATGCCTCCACCCAAGCTGCATCGAGTGGATCATGACCACTGGGATCCACAAATCGAAGCGGATTGTTTAGAACGCTGGAGTACCGATTCAAACTTTGCGGATTCCCCGGCTGCGGCACAACCGTATCCGCCTGGATGAAGCAACCCAGCATGGGGTCGTAATACCGAGCGCCGTAGAAGTACAGCCCGATTGTAGCATCCTCCCGCTGGCCGGTAAAGCGGAGGCTGGTGGGCGTACTGGCGCTGCTGTAGCGCGTCTCGCCCCAGAGCCTGCCCTAAACGGCGACGACGGGTCGCCCGTCGAAGGATGGTCGCTTGATATGGCTCTGACTGTCGATAAGTTCGTCTACGAACATTAGCCTCGGAATGAACCAGTGACAACTGCTAGTGCAAATACACACAGCCACACCATAAGAAATGAAAGAACAATGATGCCAAGTAGCCTATAGAAGCGGACCAGGCCAACGAACTTTTCTGGGTGTTCCGGAGCCTCTCGCTGAAAAAAATCTCGCCCTTTCATCATCGCTCGATCTGTTGGCAACATAGGTAAACTATCTATTTTATCAGATTCAACATGTATATAATCTCTATACATCTTTTTGTAAAACTTACCCTGTAGTCTCACTATTTTTCTAGGATAAATAACGAGCATAAATCCGATGAATGATGTTGGTAATACAATCAATAATAGCCAAAATATACTTTTTAACACAAGATACCTCCATTTTTGTTTGATATTAACATAGATATGTACATTTGCGTAAAGATGTCATATTTCACCACCAGTTAACAAGCAAATCGTATACATTAAACTGTGGCCCAAGCCATGTGTAATTTGCATTTCCATGGAGTTCGACGGGCGGTATGGGCAAATTGACTTTTGCTGCACCTCCTGCATTGACCTGTAAGCCATGAATGGGTTGCTTGGTTAAGGGGTCTGTTCCAAACACATAGTCCGCTCCTCCTCCCACTGCTTCGCCTAGACTCACACCCCCGCTTCCAAACCAACCGGAGAGCGAACTTACTTCAGAGGCATCAGTGAACATTACAAATATGCCGCCGTCCAGATTTACCCCACTAGTACCGCCAATACCTAGAGTTAGACTGCCCAAATTGCCATTACCCTGCTCATCCAAACTTAAGAAGCCGATCTGTGCCATAAGGTCAACCCCAGCGCCAATACTTCCTGCCAAACCAAAACTCACTGTTCCATTATTTGGTAGTAAGTAATAATTTATGGCCTCATATACCATCATTTTTGCTAAAAATCTGTTAACTCCCGCAACATGTGTTTTGTGTGTTTGAATTTGCTCTGATGAGATATTTATGGTCGGCATCCATGTGAAATCTTGAATCTCTGGTGTAATTATTGGATTCAATGGTTGGGTGGGAGAGAAGTTGCTCCTGTTATTCTTTAATGATTGACGATGGTTTCCATTTTGTCGATCACCAGGACAATTCTCATCGGGAATGCAATGGCCGCTCGGATCCGTGTACCTCATTGAATTGTTCAGGGCATAGCTATATCTGTTCAGGCTTTGCGGATTCCCCGGCTCCGGCACAATCGTGTCCGGCTGCAAGAACCGCCCCGTCAACTGGTCGTACCAGCGGCTATTGTACCAGTACATGCCCAGGTCGTTCTGCCAACGCTGACCCGTAAATCGGTAGTCCGTCTTCTGGCCGCCCACATTGTAGCGGGGCTTGCCATAGGCGTAGTAACGTAGTTCGGCCACATTACCGCCGCTGGCGTTGGCCGTGATCGCAGTCGAACCCAGGTGGTCGCTCAGCAGCCAGTACAGCGTCGTCCCCACCCGCTCAGCCACCCGCACATCCCCGGCATAGTAATGCTTCGTCGCTGTGCTGCCGCTGTACTGGTAGTGCGTGTCCGCAATCGCCACATACACACTCCCCACCTGCGTCTTCACCAGCCTGCCATCGCCATCATACGTGAATGTCGCCGTCTTGCCACCGGTCACACCGGTCAGCCGATTCTCGGCATCGTAGGCATAGTTCACGTCCAGCCCGAAGTTGTTCCGCCGGCTGGCGTTGCCGTTGGCGTCGTACCAGTACTTCTGTGCACCCCCCAAATGTGTGACGCCGTGCTTGTGCGCCGCATCCCCATAGGTGAAGACCGTCCCCTCGAAGTTGGTGAGGTTGCCGGCATTGCTGTAGGCGTAACTCACCTGGTTGTAGGCGCCATAGTTGGGCGGCGTGCCCGAAGCTGTCGCCGTCGCCAGCCGATTCAGGGCGTCATAAGTGAAGGTCTGCGTCTGGCTGCCTCCCACTGCCGCTGCATCCGTGATCGTCAGCACATTGCCGGCGTCGTCGTAGGTGTAGCTCAGGTTTTGCAGGGTGTTGTAGTTCGGGCTCACTCCGCTTCTCGCCCCCACCAGCCGATAGTTCTCGGCGGCGGTGTAGTCATAATGTTGGCGCACCACGCCGTTGCTCCCCAGCCAGCGATCCGTCGTCTGTCCCAGGGCGTTGTAGGTCGTGCTGGCAACATAGGTGCTGGTTCCCACCATCGTCTCCACCAGCCCCTGCGGATTGTAGGTGTAGGTCACCACTTCGCCCACCTGGCTGTTGTTGCCGCCTGGATAGGTCATCGTCTTCACCCGGTCGGCGGCGTCATACGTCCACTGCGTCACAAACGTCCCTCCGCCCGTGCCGCCGATCGCCTTCGTCTCGCTCGTCACCCGTCCCCGCACATCATACGCCCACGTCGTCGTCCCCGATCCGTCGTTCAGCCGGTTGCGCCGACCGATGCCGTTGGCCACCGGCTGCCAGTTCAGGGTGTCGTACTCGTGCGTCGTCCGCCACGCCAGCGTCCCCGTGCAATCCTTCGGCGCCGTCTGGTCTTCGCGTACATAGCGCAGCCGGTTGAGGGCGTCGTATTCATAGCACAACACCGTCCCCCGGGCGTCGGTCTGCCGGGTCAGGTTCCCCGCCGCATCATAGCCATAGCTCCACAGGCCCATATCCGCGTCGGTCAGGCTCGTCTTGCGGCCCAGGGCGTCATAGGTCAGACTGGTGGGCTCATTCCCTGGCCCTGTCACCGCCGCCAGCCGGTCGAATTCATCGTAGCCATAGGCGGCTTCGGCATACACGGTCGCACTCCAATTGGGGCCGGCCCCAAAACTCCCCTCATACTGTCGCGACCATTTCAGCCGGCCAAAACCATCCACCTCACGGATCGTCTGATGCTGGTTGGCGTCGATCACCGCCGTCCTCTCGCCCCCTGCCACCGCACTGTAGAAGCTACGCGTCACGCTCAGATCGGTGTTCGTGATCGTCGTCGTCCGCCCCAACCCATCATAGGCATAGTCGGTGTGCGCCTGCGCCTGCGGGCTGATAGACACATCACCCGCCGCTGCCGCCGCATAGGCGATGCTCTCCTTCACCCGCCGCCCCTGCCCATCGTACCACACATCCACAACGTTCCGTTGCCCGCTCGTCGCCGCCTCGGTCTGCGTCTGGATCACCTGCCCCAACCCGTCGTACACCCGCCACGACTCCAGATAGCTCGCCACAGCGCCGCCGCCAGCGTCATCCCGCCGCCCGCTTCTGACCACGAACGGCGCTGCGTAGCCGCCGGCGCCCCCGCCCATGAAAGCCGGATAGACCACCCGCTCGCTCGCCCCATGACCCGCCGCCTTGCTCTCGCCCGGACGCCACACCCCCACCAGGCGCTGCCAGCGGTCATAACTGTAGGTCGTGATCGCCCCGTTCGCATCTTTCTCCTCCTCCAGCGCCCCAAACACACGCCCATTGGCCGCGTCGATCCCCGACCCCGACGTCGGATTGCAGCTTGCCCCATCCGCCCCAACCCGGTTGCCGCCGCTGACGCCATAATAGCGATACTGCACTTCTTGCCCCAGGGCGTTTTCCTGGCAGAGCACATAGGCGCCGAAGTCGGGGTCGTAGAACGTGCGCGTGCTGCCACCCAGCGCATCCGTCGTCTTGTACAGGCTGCCATGAGACCAGTACTCAAAGTAGGTGTCTTGCCACAGGCTGCCCAGCCCCGTCTGCGTGCGGCGCAACAGCCCCTGGCTCGGACGCGCCTGATAATTGCTGGTCTGGTCGTAGAACAAAAAGGTCTGCACCAGCCGCTGTCCAGACGGGTCATCCCAGGTCTTGCGGAACACCTCCTGCAAACCAGGTTTGTCGATGATCCAGGCGCTCGTCGCCGGATAGAACACGCTGTAGGTGGTGCGATAGGGCGCACTCTTCCAGCCGCCGGTGTTCGCATCCCACTCGATCTCCTGCATCTCGGTGAGATTGCCGTACTGCCGGCTGACATTGGCTTCGTCCTTCTGCCGGAAGTCCTGATATTTCAGAACCGTCTTGCTCTGCTCCTCCTCCCCCTTGAAGGCTATTTCGACTTCTTTGTAGACGAATTTGGGCTGGTCCTTGGCCGCCAGCGAGCCATAATTGGACAGATGCGGGTAGTTGGCCGGCAACTGGTGCAGCCAGGTCGTTTCCAGGCGCGAGAGCACATGTCCGCTTCCACAATTCGCGTCATCGCAGACCTGCACCGTCTTGACCCGGCCCGCCAGATGGTCGAACTTGCCGCCAACATCCAGGATCGTCTCGAATTCGTAGCGCGTCAACGACCCATCCGGCCCAATGACATCCATGCGCTTGAATCCCCCGGCCAGCTTGTCGGCTTCCCCGCTGGCATCCCAGTCGTAGCCCTGATAGCGCCACACCGCCTCGGTCGCGCCGGCCATGCCACTGCGCAAGCTCATGCTCGCCAACACATGCGGCGTGGCGCCGCTGCCGCGATGGTCGCTGCTGAAGGCGATCTCGCCGCCGTAACCGTTCTTGATCCAGGTCATGGCGCCATACTCATCCTGGCTGGCAAAAGCGGAATCGCTATAGCCAAACTCGACCCGCGGCATCACCTGGCCGTTGGCCGTCTGCTCGATAAAAGTCAGATTCGAGACCTTCTGCGAGGGATAGGCGGCTCCTCCCGAATCGTATTCCAGATAATAAGTGCGCAACACCTGGTAACTGCCGCCGCTCTTCGCCTTCACCCATAGCTGTTGCAGACGATTCTGCGTATAGAAACGCCAAAGTTGCTGATCATAGCCTTCGGGAAAGTCCAGTCGCGGGGCATAGACGAAATCGATCTGCACATTGCTGTTATCGTATTCGATTCGATCCAAATGGATCGCACGCACGTAGGACTTTGGCCAGCAGGCGCCCGGCCCGCTCGGCTCTACTTCCTCGCCCCAACTGAAGCTGACCGTATTGCCCGCACGGTCCGTGATCCGGCGCAAAGGCAGGTGCACGTAGCGCCGCCCCTCACCCTGCTGGCCGCAAAGCTTCCAATAATAGGAACGGCTCGTTTCCGCCGTGCCAAACGTATACTCGACGCCATCCCGCCCGTGCAGGCGCCATTCGCCGCAAGCGCCAAACGAACAATCCAGCGCCTCGATCTTGAGCAAGGGGTCTTCTTTGGCAAACCACTGCCCATCACCGGTCTGGCGCAGCGAATACGTGGCGCCCTGCAATTTCAAAGTCGGCTGGGTCGCATTCTGGTCGCCCGGCGGGATGTACAGCCAATCCGCCCCGGCCAGTTCCCAACCAAAGCCAACCTGACTGAAATGGCCGCTGTTGGGTGTGTGGCTGGCGCTGCTGTAGCGCAACCCCAAAACCGGCTGCAACCCGCCCTGCCCCGGCGGCAGCCTGAAGTCATAGCTGTAGCCGATCGCTCCCGTGAACAACTGCGGCTGCGCCCCACGCAGCGTCGTCTGCCCCTCGACCAGATAGGTGTCTTCGGCGCCGCCTTCGGCATAGATGCTGAAGTGCTGCAACTGGGCGCGCAGCCGTCCTCGTCCCACCTCCAGCGTGCTCGGAACCACTTCCCACTCCCCTCTGGCTTCGTCCCAATGGTACAGCGACGCGGCATTCAAATCCCGCTCCACCAACTCCTGGGCCGTATAGCGATATACCACCTCCACCGGTTGCCCGAAGTCCGTCACCTCCTCGCCGTTCCCGTCCTTCGCCGTCAACACAAAGGCATGGCGCAGAAAATCCGGCAACGTCATATCGGCCTCGGCATAGCTGATCTCCACCTGCCTGTTCACCGCTCCCGGCGGCAGATGCACCTGCACCCGCCCATCTTCCGATCGCAGCCATCCCCCTTGCCCCGCCGCCACCGCCGCCCGATTCCCCTTCGGCGGCGCCACCTCCACCACGCTCTGCCCGATCACCGTCTGTGTGATCGTCCGCGAGCTGGCCAGCGCCTCGTTGACGATCACCGCGCCGATGGCGGCCCCGGTCACGCGCGCCTGGAAGGTCCCCGTCATCGTCGCCCCCGGCCCCAGGCTTTCGATCTCCCAGATCAACGCCTTCGCCCCTGGATCATAGCCAAACCCGCTTTCGCTGTGCGGAACGAGCACGAGACCAGCGGGCAGAGCATCGCTGACGACCAGGTCGCGCAGCAAACCGTAGCCGGTGTGTCTGGCGGTCACGGTGTACGTCACCACCTCGCCCGGCGCCACCACCGCCGGCTCCGCCTCCTGACCAATGTCCACCGTCAACGAGGCGGCTTCTTCGTCCGCCTCCGACCGCCCTTGTTCGCGTCGTTGACCTCCCGCCATCTCAGCCATCCTGCCTTGTGATTCCACAGCGTCGGCCGTCGCCACGTTCGTCGTCGCCATCGCCGCCTGCGCCATCTGCACCGGCGTCAGGCCACCCACAATCAAACTGATCACGATCAACCCATTGACAATGTAAACTAAACTACGATGGGGGGGGGGGTGAACATATCCACCTCGATCGAGAAATCGACGGCCCAAAACCTGGGGCGACGCAGAGGCGAGAAGAAAGAAAAAGACGCTCCGTCGGGGGATTGACTTTGCTCCCGATTCTATCCGATCTTCCTGCCGCCCTCTGTGATCTGGATCACCTTCGGCGCCATGTCTCCTCCCTGCGTCCCTCCCTCCCTGCGTCCCTCCGTCTCTCCCTCCCTGCGTCCCTCCGTCTCTCCCTCCCTGCGTCCCTCCCCCGTACGGAGTGGGCGATCAAACGAGGCCGAGCGCCTGTAGTCGCTCAGGCGCGAGCGCGCCGGTGGCCGGGTCCCAGCCGCGCACGGCGTAATACTCGGCCAGCGCCGCCGCCATGTCCGGCAGATTGCCCTCGGCCCCCCCAGAAGGCCGGGGCTGCTGGGTCAGGCGGGCGGGCAGGGCGTCGTCGGCCGGTGTCAGGCCGAAACGCAGGTTGATCAGACGCTTGAGATCGAAGATGCGCTCGCCGGTCGCGAAAACATCGGCCATCGACCACCCCCAGCCCAGGGCGGCGTTCACCAGGTCGGCCACCATCTGCGGCCCGGCCAGCCCCTTGATGATGAATTTGCACAGCCCCAGGGGGTTGAAGGCGCTCTGATAGTTCTGGTAGTGGGCGGCCATCCGGCCGGCGTCGTGGCTGCTCAGGCGGTCGCGATTGTGATCGACGCCAGGGTGGAAGACGAGGCCGGGGACTTCGATGCCGTAGCCCTCCCAGTAGCTGATCGCCTCCATGTGGCAGGCGCCGCGGTTGGCCGTGGCATAGTTCACGGCCATGCTGACAAAGGCGCGCGGGTCGTGGTAAGGCGCTTCCAGCCCCTTGACGTGGACGGCCAGCATTTCGGCCTCCGGCCCCAATGTCGCCGCCATCGCCCGCACGCCATCGGCCAGGAAAGCGCCCAATCCCTGGCGCCGGGCGATCTGATGGACGAGAGCCACGGCGGCCTCGGCGTTGCCCCACCTCAGTGTCATCCCCTGGGCGTCGAGCAGGCCCTTCTCGGCGGCTTCGATGGCAAAGGCGATGCTGGATGAGGTGGAGATCGTGTCGAGGCCGTAGTCGTTACAAAGCATGTTGATATGGGCGATGCTGTTCAGGTCGCCGTTGAGCAACATGGCGCCAAACCCGGCCAGGGTCTCGTACTCCGGGCCGTGGCCCTGCGTCCCGGCAAAGGGGCCATCCTCGATGCGCACGGTCTTGCCGCAGCCGATGGGACAGGCAAAGCAGAAGGTGTGGCGCTCGAAGATCGTCTCGCTGATCCGTTGGCCGGTGATGGCCAGGGCGCCGTCCCAATTCCCTTCCTGCCAGTTGCGGAGGGGCAGGTCGCCGTATTTCTCGGCATTGGCCACCCCGCCGGCCGTGCCCAACATGCTCATCCCAAACGAGTTGTCTTTGATGCTGGCGTTGGCTGCCTTGACCGTGCTGCGAAAACCGGCGGCGTCATGATAGGCGGGCCGATCCTTCCCCCGCACGACGATCGCCTTCAACCGCTTACTGCCGAGGATGGCGCCCACGCCGCCCCGCCCGGCCGTGCGGGCGTGCTCGATGCCGCCCGTCATCACCCCGGCATAGCGCACCAGATTCTCGCCGGCCAGACCGATGCCGGCGATCTGCGCCTTGGGGTCGGTCTCGGCCCGCAGCGCCTCGAAAAACTCATAGTGATTCATGCCCCACAGATGCCCGGCCGGGCGCAGTTCCACGGCCCCGGACGTCCCATCCAGCCAGAGATAGACCGGCTGGCCGGCCTGCCCCTGGATCACCAGCCCATCGTAGCCGGCGAAACGCAGTTCGGCGCCCCAGTGCCCGCCCACATTGCTCTCGGTCCAAATGCCGGTGAGCGGCGAGCGACCGCACCACGAGCTACGGCAGCCGGTGGGGGCGAAGGTGCCGCTCAGCAGGCCGTTGAAGACGTAGAGACGGCTGGCGGGGTCGTCCCACGGCCTGCCCGCATCCATCTCGTCGTAGAACAGTTTGGCGGCGTAGCCGCTGCCCAGCAAGAAACGCCGCAGGTCGGCGTCGTCGATGGTGTGGGCGGCGATGTTGCCGCTGGACAGGTCGATGCGAAGGTATTGGCCGGCGATGACGTGTGACATGGGGTGTGAAACGTGAGGGGTGAAACGTGTTCCGTGTTCCGTGTTCCGTGTTCCGCGCGGCTTCTCCTGCGGGGTGAGCACGCCCACGTGCGGCTTCTCCTGCGGGGTGAGCACGCCCACGTGCGAATGCCTAGCGGATCATGATCGGTAAGAAAATCTGCCTCTGGTTCAACGGCTCGACCTGCACCGGGCCGAAGAACTCGTCTTCGTCCAGGAGCTCGAGGCGGTACCAGTAGCTGCGGTCGGGTTCGGCGCTCTGATCCAGCCAGCGATGCACAGCGCCTTCCGGCCGTTCCTCGAACGCTAGTATATCCGAAACCTGCTCAAAGCTCCCATCGGCGGCAGTGGCCCGCCAGACGGCATAGCGGCCGGCATCCCCCTCGCCGTGGGCCACCCAACGCACCTCCACCCCCTCGGCCTGGCGCCCGGCGCTGAGGCTGGCGACAAGCACACGCGTGGGCAGCAGAAAGCCGAAGTCGATGCCGCCGGCGCTGTCGCCGAAATCGGTCAGGACAACGGTCTGCGAGCCGGCGGTGGAGGGCGCCAGATAGCCGACCTGCGGCTGGCCTGTGACTTCGTAGACGCCGGCAGGCACGTCCTCGAAGGTGAAAACGCCCGACTCGCCGCTTGGCATCTGCCGGCTCTCGCCCGTGACCATGTTACGGAGGCCGATGGCAATGCCCGATAGCCCGTAAAGTTCGGTCGGGTTGCGCAGGCCGTCGCCATTGACATCGACAAAGGCCGAGCCGGTGATCTGGCCGGGTGTGGCCGGACTGGCGGCCGTCACCAACACACCATCCAGTCGCGCCAGTGGCTCGCGCGCCAGCACGGTCAGGATGTGCATCCCCTCGGCCAGCGGCACGGCCTCGGCCGCCTGCACGTCTGCCCGCAGCGGCTGCCACTGCCAATCCCAGCGACCCTGGGCCGGTTCGAACTCCAGGCTGAGCAAGGGCGCCCCATCCAGCGAGACCATCAGCGACTTCTCGCGCGCCCCGCGCCCCATCCCGCGCAGCCAGATGGCATAGTCCCCGGCGGTGTGAACATCGAACACCAGCTTGACCGCCGCCAGCGGATAGCCGGGGCGCCCGTTGACAAAGCCCAACCCCGACGCCCGTGCATCCTGGCCGATCTCCATGCCCTCGGCCAGGCGACCGGCTTCGGCTTCGAGGAAGAAGCGCGGCGGGCCGGAGGGCGGGGTGGGGGTGGGGGTCGGGGTCTCGGCGGGCGTGGGCGAAAGGGTCGGAGTCTCGGTAGGCGTGGGCGAGGGGGTAGGGGTCTCGGTGGGCGTGGGCGAAGGGGTCGCCGTGGGTGAGGGTGTGGGGGTCGGGGTGGGCGTGAGCAGGTTGTCGACGATGAGAACGCGCGGCCAACCGCCGGCCGTCTGGAACGAACGCCCCTTCTGCAGCCACTGGGCGGCGACGCCCTCGGCGCCGGTGCGGTTCGTCTGGGCCAGGCTGAGACCGATGACCCGGCCGCTTGCCGGCGCGATCCCCAGATCTGTCCAGGGAATGGCCATTTCGACCGTGTAGCCGCTGGCGTTCCTGCGGGCAAAGGAGCGAATGTTGCCGGCCCAGGCGACAGTCGCCGTCTTGTAGACGGTGCCGCGCAGGTCGGCCAGCTCGCCGGCAGCCGAGACGATCACCTGGATGTCGTCCGGCTCCATCCAGGGCAGGTCGAAGTTGGCCTCGCCGCCGCCGTTGTTCAGCGGATCGACCAGGGCCTGCACCGAGTCCCAGTTCCACAGGTCGCACTGGCCGCCGTCGCCGCAGCGCAGCGGCGCCAGGATGGAGCTATCCTGCACCTCGAAACCGAGGGAGAGGCTGGCTTCATCCCACAGCGCCCTGGCTGCCACCGAGCCGTAGCGGATGGGTTCGCCCACATACTCGCCCAGGTCGCCATCGATCTGCGCCGAACCGTGGGGGATGAGGTAGGCGGGCGAGGGGTCGAGAATGGGGGTGGGGCGAGGCGTGGGGGTGGGGGTGGGAGTGAAGACCGGCGGAGTGACGGTGGGGCTGCCTCCGCCCAAAACCTGCAAGACCTGTGTGCGGGCGGCCTCGTACAGACGCCAATCCTGGTTGTAGACGGTCGACTCCCAGACGATGGCATCGACCATGCCGATGGCAGCGGCGGCCTCGCGCCCGCGTTGGGCCTCGAGCAGCTTGAGGTAGTGGTGGAAGCGGAAGCTCTCGGCCAGGAGCTTGAGCCGGTAGGAGGGAACGAGGGTGTAGGTGGGCGAGGCGCACGGGTTCAGGCCGCAGGGCGGATAGTAGAGATCGGTGGCGCCGTTTCCCCAGTTGGTCGGCCTGCCCTGCCAGGGGTTTGGGTCCCCCCGCAGCACGGCCCAGGCCAGGATGCCGGTAAGATCGAACTTGTAGGCAGCCAGACCCATGGCCAGTTGTTCCATCGCCGATGAATCGGTGTGGAGCATGTGCGAGCGGCCACCATAGATCCATTTTTGCTCGCCCGGCTGCACGTAGCGATCGTAAATCGGCGCGTAGTCGTTGGGGTGGTCGCGAAAGATCGCCGGGTCGCGGTTGGCATGAAAAATCCAACGGTCGAAGGGCCGGCTGCCCCGGTTCAGGACGGGGTCGCCCCAGTATTCGATGGCAAAGGCGGCGTACATCGCCACGCCTGTGGGGATGCCTGCCTCTCGGGCGGCGGTGGCCGCCCGCACCACGCGTTGGATGTGGGCCGGTTGTTCGGTGAAGGGGATGGGCGCCCACCAATCGGTCGTCCGTTGCGCCTGCGGCATCGGCTCGTCAGCCAGAAAGCCCACGCGCTGCCGATAGCCCCGTGCCTCCATGTCGCGGGCGACGGCGGCAAAGAAACGCCGGGCAGTCTCCTCGAAACCAGGGTCATCCTGATCAAGACCGCAGAGCATGAAATTGCGGGCGGTCTCGTAGCGATAGGCGCCGTAGTAGAACAGAATGGTGCTGGCGGTTGGTTTGGCGGCGCCAAAGTGATAGTCGAGAAGCTCCAGGACGGTGGACGGCCAGTTGATGCGGTCGGTGGCGCAGTCGTAGTAGGTGTGCAGCATGGTGGCCTGGCCCACGCCGCGAAACACAGCCGGCCAGGTCAGGCTGTAGGGCGCCATCTGGTTGGTGGCCATGTCTTCGTGGTAGAGGCGCAAGAGCTTGAAGCGCGGCTCGCTGCGCAACCCATCCGTGATGCCGTGGGCGCGAGCCGTGGCCTCATTGTAGTTGTCGCCGTCGGTGCCAAAGGCTGTCTGCAGGGTGGGCATGGCCGCCAGGGTGACATCGTAGACCTGGACTTCTTGCCGCCAGCGTTTCTCGCCTAGCTTGAGGTCGATGACGTGCCGGCCGGGGGCCGTGGCGGCGGTCGTGTTCACCTCCACCCACCAGGCCCTGGTCTCGCCGGCCGGGATAGTCAAGAATTGCTGGCGCAAAGCCTGCGCTTCGGCGGGGACGAGGGCATCCAACACCTTCCCGCTGCGCGCCAGGCCATCGGACGGTGTGACGATGGCGACCGGCGCTTCCAGCCAGACCTTGAGCGCCAGTGTGGGCGATGTGGCCGTCAGCAGAGGCATCGTCATCGCCTGCCCGGCGGTGATGGCCACGTGGAAGCCGCGGCTATCGTTGCGGGCCAGGTGCAAGGGTTCGCTCCAGTCGATGGGCGTGCTGTCGGCCCACAGCTTGAGCGATGCCGGCGCCTGCCACACAACCATATCCTGAGCCTGGGCGGCGGTGTCGACGGCCAGGGCGGGCGGGGTGCGGGCCGAAACCGACCAGAACACCCCCAGCAGTGCGGCCAACCCGACCAGCCCCAGGAGGGTGAGGCGCGGCAGCGCCGAACGCGGGCGGATCACAGGGCGCGTCTCGAAGCGGGAACAGAGCCAGGCTCGACCAGCACAAGCCCCTGGTCGCGTCCGGCTACGAGGAGCGTCTCGAGCAGGTAGGCGGCCAACGAGCGCGGGCCGATGATGGCAAAGGAGAGCAGGCCGCCATCGTCCCGGCGGACGAGAAGCTGCCGCGTCTTGGCCAGGCTGGTGAAGCGCGCCGCCAGATTTGGGAAAGCGGCGGGAGCCAGATCGAGGCCGCAGAGCTGGCCGAGCACCCGCGTGGCCGCTGGCCCGGTCAGACGAAACTCGGCCCGGCCAGCCGTCACATCCGTCACGGTGAGCAACGACGCCAGCTCACGGCCACAGGCCGCCAGAAACTGAGCCGTCTCGGTCTGGGCGCCGGGCGGTGTGTGAACGAAGAACAGGTCGGAACGAAGGCGATAAACCTGGCCTGGCCCGGCCTCGGCTCCGGCCCCAGGCGCCAGCTCCGGCGTCTGCCAGGCCTGGCGCAGTATTTGGGCGGCGCCAGCGCCCTCGAGCATGATCTTGCCCTGGTTGGAGGCAGCGACCAGGGTCAAAGCCGGTTGGGAAGAAGATGGGGAAGTTTGATCAGGGATCATGGTGGGGGATGGGAGTGAGAATGGATCACAAGACAAATGGTATTCTACACAAAACATCGCCGTAGGCGGCAGACAATTGGCCGTCGAATTCGTTACAACAGCCACCTGCAGGCCCTTGCTTAGTAGCAAGACGCACTGGCTGGCGCATGGTAACGGCAGGCGGCAATCGGAACAGGATCAAGGAGCGTGAGCAACAGCCCAATTGACGCCTGCGGGCTTTCGGGCTAAGATCGGCCTATGAAGTCGCCCTTCCCCGGCATGGATCCCTACCTCGAGCACCCGTTGCTGTGGCCGGATGTGCACAACAGCCTGATCGCGGCCATTCGCGACGCCCTCGTCCCGCTGGTGGCGCCCCGATACTTCGTGGCCCTGGAACGCCGCGCCTATCTGCGCCAAGCCGACGACCTGGCCCTGATCGGCCGCCCCGACCTGGCGGTGGTCAAACCCCAGCCCTGGCCCTCGCTGTCCGAGCCGCGACCGGTTTATGGCGGCGTGCTGGAGGTGGAAGTGCCGATGTCGGATGAGGTGCGGGAGAACTATCTCGAAGTCCACGAGGTGAAGTCGGGCAGGCTGATCACCCTCGTCGAACTGCTGTCGCCGACCAACAAGCTCGACCCCGACGGCCGCTGGCACTACGAACGCAAGCGGACGCAGATTCTGAACAGCCTCACCAGCCTGGTGGAGATCGACCTCCTGCGCGCCGGCGAGCCGATGCCCACCTTCGGACGACCAGTCGAATGCGACTATCGCATTCTGATCAGCCGCGGCTGGCAGCGCCCGCGCTCTCACCTCTACCCCTTCGGCCTCCGCCAGCCCATCCCGTCGATCCCCGTCCCCTTGCAGCAGGGCGAAACCGAGCCTGTGCTCGACCTGAACGAGGTGCTGCACGCGCTCTACACCCGCGCTCGCTTCGATTTGCGCCTGGACTATGCGCAACCGCCCGTCCCGCCGCTGAGCGAGGAAGACGCAGCCTGGGCGCAGGGATTATGTTAAGCGTTGACTGTTGATTGTTGATTGTTGACTGTTTTCACCTTGTCAGGGATGGTTTCGCGCCCAGGGATGAGAACTGAGCCAGTGGAAGCGAAACTCGCCAGCAGGTGGGCGATGAGCGTGCCGGGATAGAAGCCGCCGCGCCCGACGGCCAGGATGATCTCTGGTGCGCAGCCGGCCACAGCCCTGGCCAGCCCCTTGCACAGGCCATGGAAATCCTCCCAGGAGATGGGCAGCACACCCTGGCGAGCCGAGTAATCGTAGGACGATGCCATAGTTCTACATCCTCAGCCGCTCGCCGCCCGGATCGTAGAATGGCCCATGATGGACGACGGCCTCGATCAGGCTGCCATCTCGCCAGATGCCGAAGCCGGCGCCGGGTTGGGCGGCCAGGTCGGCCGGCAGCCAGCAGAGGCCGATGGCCTGGTTCAGGGTGGGGCTGAAGCGGCTGGATGTCACCCAGCCGATGATCTGCAATTTCTTGTTGTCCAATTGGCTGACGATTTGCAGCCCCTCCTCCGGCACGACGCCCGGCTTTTGGATTCTGAACCCCACCAGCCGCTGTTTGGGACCGGCCGCAGCCACCTGCACCAACGAGCGTTTGCCCAGGAAATCGGGCTTGTCGAGCTTGACGAGCGGGCCGAGGTCGGCGGCCAGCGGGTCGCTGGTGGCGTCGGTGTCCTGGCCGATGATGATGTGCGCCTTCTCCAGCCGCAGCACGCGCTGGGCTTCGAGGCCGAACGGCCGGATGCCGAACTCGCGCCCGGCCTCCAGAATGGTCTCCCAAAGCTCCAACCCGAACCCGGCCGGGCAATGGATCTCGTAACTCAACTCACCCGTGAAACCAATACGCAATACGCAACACGCAACACCCCCCACCTCTATCTGCCGCGCCCGCATGTAGGGGAAGGCAAGGTTCGAGACGTCGCTGGCGGTCAATTGACGCAGGACGGCGCGAGCGAACGGCCCGGCCAGGTTGAAGGCGGCGAAATCCTCGGTCACATCGGTGATGTGAACGCCGTCGCCCCAGCCTGATTGACGCCACCATTGCATCCACTCATAGATGGCGCTGGCCCCGGATGAAGTCGTGGTCGTATACCATTCGCTCTCGCCCAGCCGGGCCGTGACGCCGTCATCCAGCACCACGCCCTCATCGTTGCACATCACGCCATAGCGGGCGCGGCCGCTGGGCAGGTCGCCCAGCCGGTTGATGTACAGCCGGTCGAGCAGGGCCGGGACACCGGGGCCGATCAGCCGCAACTTGCCTAGGGTGCTGACATCGATCAGCCCCACGGCCTCGCGCACGGCCTTGACTTCGGCGATGGGGTCGCCGTAGTGCTCGGGCCGCATCCACAGCCCCGCCACCATCATCTTGGCGCCGTTGGCCCGGTGCCAGGCATCGACCGGCGTCAGTTGCACCGGCTCCATGTGCTGCCCGGCCAACACGCCCATAGGGACGGGCGCGGCGGGCGGGCGGGCGGTGGTGACGCCGGTGGCAGGCACGCTCGCCCCGGTCAGGCGGGCGCAGAGATGGACGGCGTGCTGCGAGCACATTTTGCCCTGGCACGGCCCCATCGAGATCGTGCTGTAGCGTTTGAGCAGTTCCAGGCTGTCGTAGCCCTCGGCCACCGCGGTCTCGACATCGTGGACGCTGACGTCTTCGCAGAAGCAGAGGGTGGCGTGGGAGGAGGGAGGAGGGAGGAGGGAGGAGGAGGTAGGAAGTAGGGAGGGGGGAGGAGGAAGGAGGGAGTAGGAAGTAGGGAGAGGGGCGGGGGGGAGGGAATGGGCCTGGGCGAAGGCGGCGGCCTGGGTTCCCACGGTGCGGGCATCGTCGTTCAGGCGGCCGGCTGCCCGCCCGGCGGCGAAGATGCCCGGCGGCAGCGAGGCAACGACGAACTGGCCGGCTTCTTCGTCCCACCTGATCTTGGCTCCCGCCTGATAGAGCAGGCCGTTGGCCGGGGCATAGCCGGCGCTAATCGCGACCAAATCGCAATCAATCCAACGCGTGATCGACCCGCTGGCAACGCCGTCGTCCGTCAGCGGCGCCAGCGCCACCTTACGCACCCTGCCCGAACCCTCGGCGCTGGCGACGGTGTGCCGCCAGAAGACGGGGACGCCGCTGGCCTTCAGTTCATCGGCGGCGTCGCTGGCCTGCGGCGGGCGCGCATCGACCATCGCCGCCACCTGCACGCCCGCCGCTAGCAGATCGGCGGCCACGGCCCAGCCTTCGTCGTTGGTGGTCACGACCACCGCCCGCCTGCCCAACGCCTCGCTGGTCAGGCCGTGCAGCTTGATTAGCCGCTGCACCCCGCCGCCCAGCATGATCCCTGGTAGATCGTTGTTCTCGAACAAGAGCGGCTGTTCATAGGCCCCCGTCGCAAAAACAACCGCCTGCGCCCGGATTTTGTGCAAACGTTTGCCCTGCCGCGCCGCCAGCCAGTTATCCTCCCACCAGCCGATCACCGCGGCCTCGCTCATGACACGCAGGTTGGGAACGGAGGCGATTTGGGTGAGGAGTTCTACGTGGTGCGTGGTACGTGTTGCGTATTCCGTGGGGCGCGGTTCGTGGGGCGTGGTTCGTGGGGCGTGGTTCGTGGGGTGGGTGGCGTAGCGGAGGCGGCCGCCAAGGGTGGGGTTTTCGTCCAGAAGGAGGACGCTGGCCCCGGCTTCGGCGGCGGCGAGGGCGGCTTCCAGGCCCGCCCGCCCACCGCCGACCACAGCCACATCGACATGATGGTATTGCTTGCCATACCCCCCACCCGTAGGGGCGAGGTCCCCTCGCCCCGCCGCGAGGGGACCTCGCCCCGCCGCGAGGTCCCCTCGCCCCGCCGCGAGGTCCCCTCGCCCCGCCGCGAGGTCCCCTCGCCCCGCCGCGAGGTCCCCTCGCCCCGCCGCGAGGTCCCCTCGCCCCGCCGCGAGGTCCCCTCGCTCCGGCACAAGCTCTCCTCGCCCCGGCACAAGCTCTCCTCGCCCCGGAGCCCGCCCCAACCCGGCAGCCGAGCGCAGCACTTTCTCGTACAGCGGCCAGAGGAAGCGCGGGCGGGTGAAGGTTTTGTAGTAGAAGCCGACAGGCAGGAAGCGCCCGATCAGCCGTGTGAGCGACATCACATCCAGCCGCAATGACGGCCAGGCGTTCTGCGACCGCACCTCCATGCCCGGCTCGACGGTCGTCATGCAGGCCCGCACACTCGGCTCATCCTCCACCTGCACCAGGCAGTTGGGGCAATGCCCGGCGCAGCACATCAACCCGCGCGGGCGATGGTATTTGAACGAGCGGCTGAGGACTTCGACGCCGTTGCGGAGCAGGGCCGAGCCGATGGTGTCGCCGGGCAGGGCGGTGTAGGGCCGGCCGTCGAAGGTGAAGGGGTGCGTCTGGTTGTCGCTGTGCATTTCGGGATGGGGTTTGGGGCGGTTTGGTGAAGATGACGAGTAAGTTGTATACTGAATACGTTTTATAATCCATCTACTTGGAGGTGTCGTGATGTCTGCTTCTGAGAAAGTGACCCTGACCCTGCCTCAAAACTTGATGCAGGAAGTGCGGGCCATGACCCCGGCCCGTGGCCAGAGCAAATTCATCGCCGAAGCCGTGCAGTATTACATCGAAAGGCAGCGGCTGATCGAGCTTCGCGAGGAGCTTATTGCCGGTTATCAGGCGACGGCAGATGAAGCTGCCAACATTGCTGCGGAATGGGAGCCTCTCGGTCGCGAAGCATGGGAACGCTATGTGCCCTCATTCGAAGAGGAGGAGTCAAACCATGACGCCATACGATGACCGTTTCGATGTGCGGCGTGGTGATGTTTTTTCGGTCGATTTCGAACCAGCCAGGGGATCGGAGCAAGGCAAAGTGCAGCCGGCCCTTATCATTCAGAATGATTTGGGTAACCGATCGAGTCGCACCGTCATCGTCGCCGCCATTGCGTCTGGGGAAAAGGCCCGTTTCCGCGTCAATGTCGAAGTAAAGGCGCCTGAAGGTGGGCTTCGGAACAACTCACTGGTGCTCCTCCACCAACTGCTGACCGTTGACAAGGCACGACTAGGGCACTACTGGGGCCACTTGTCGTCCGGGACGATGCAAAAAGTAGACCAAGCAATCAAGATCAGTCTCGGTCTCATCCCGATCGATCCTTATGTCGCCGACCAGCAATAAGTACGCGTCACCTCGTTCGTCCTGGTATCGCGCTCGGCCAGGAACCACAGCCCACAGCCGGCGCGGTGATACCACCACTCGGTCTGCAGGCCGGCCTTGTTGGCCCGCATGTAGATAAAGTCGGCCCAGGCCTCGTCGCTGACTTCGAGCGGCTGGCGGGGCCGGGCGTTGCTTTCGCCGCCGTGGCGGAATTCAGCCACATTGCGGGGGCCGCAGTTGGGGCAGATGAGGAGGAGCATGGGAGGGAGGGGAGAGGGGGAGACGCAGGGAGAGGGAGACGGAGGGAAACAATCAACAATCAACTGGTTACTGGTTACTGGTTACTGGTTACTGGTTACTGGTTACTGGTTACTGGTTACTGGTTACTGGTTACTGATAAGTGCTTGCTAATCACCGATAACTTACTGATAACTACTGATTACTGACCACTGATTACTGATTAGATGCCGTTGGTTTATTTATGGTCAAGTAAAGTAGGCATGGAAACTGGTTGAACAATGGTTGAGCGTGTGGCAAAATGAGCGTCGGCCATAGACGTATGGCAGCAACTACAGCCAAGTCACTTT
>JAIBAP010000083.1 GCA_019695115.1 Caldilineales bacterium
GGCAGATGCCGGTGGTCAGCTATTGACCTCGGTGGGCGGATTGCCAGGATGGGCGGATGGGGCGAATACATCGGGCAGATGCCGGTGGTCAGCTATTGACCTCGGTGGGCGGATTGCCAGGATGGGCGGATGGCAAGCAATCCCCAACTTTCTAATGCAATTTTAGATCGCGACCGGAGCGCGGCCGCGGGCTTTTTGGGGATGGCGCATCTGCATCAAGGGGATGCCAACGCCATAAGTGACGAACTCTTTCTCCGGCGTCACCTCGATCAGGCAAGAATCCGCCACCATCGCCTCGTCGGTTGCCAGATCGCGCAGGATGGCCCGCCGCAGGTCGGGTGAGGCGTCCGGCGCGGGAAAGACGCGCGCGGTTCCACAGAAGGTGATCGTGGCCGCCGGAATCTTGACCCACGGCATGATGGGTATGCGTTTGGCGATGGGAATCGTGATCGAAACATGCGGGTTGGCGCTGATGTGTCGAGCCTTCCATGTCGCTTTGCCGGTGACGATGTACAACTTACGGTCGCGCACGATGTACACGATGCCCACCGTGCGCGCCTCGCCATCGGGCGTAACCATGCCGATGACGGCAAAGAGTTCCTTTTCGATGACCTGCCAGACTTGCTCTGATGAAAGTTGAATGGGCATGTCGTCCTCCTTATCCTGCTCCCGAAGCGCCGCCGCCCGATGCCCCGGCCGCGCCCGCGGCGCCGCCGCTGCCGCTGAACGACGAATGCATCGACGCCATCACCGCCACGAACGCGGCGCCGCCATCGTCGGGCCGCAGGGCCGAGAACCAGGCGGGGATGGCCAGACCGGTCTGCTTCTGGTATCGCTTGGCCCACGGCCCGGCCTGACCGAAACCGGCGGCGTAGGGCAGATACTCGCTAAACAACTCATCGCGCAGGAGCGATTCTCTGCCCCCGGCCACACCCTTCAGATGGTGGCGGAAACTGCGCCAGGCGGCCGCCATCTGCTCGCCTTCGGCCGTCAGCGTCGAGTAGCTGGAGGCAAAGAGCACACCAATGAAGCCGAAGCCGAAAAGACCCACGCCCAGCCCGGTCAGGATGCCGACCAGCGGCAGCATCTCCCAGGTGCGGTTGCCAGCCACGGCGGCGCCCCAAATCGGGCCTACCACCAGGCCGGCCCCGCCGACCAGCATGGCCGTGACTGTCGCTGCGATCAGGCGCCGGCGTTGGCGGCGACGTGGCTCATCGACAAGCCCGGCCGCAACCATGTCGGCATCGAGCGGATCGTTGAACTGCTTCGAGCGCGAGGCCAGGCGGCTGCCGGTCTTGGATAGTTCGATCTGCTCATCCATCCCGGTGCGAGTGCGAAACAAGGCCTCCAACAGGCCAGCCTGGTGGGGGAGCAGCGCGGCATCCACAGGCTGGCGAGTGAGCATGAACTTGCGTCGCCAACGGCTCGGAGCTTCATCGATGCGCAGCACGCCGCGATAGGCCAGGTCGAACAGAGCGGCCAGTGCTGGCATGGCCCCGCCCCCCAGTTTGACCCCGATCGCCGGCGCCATCGCCGCCGGCGGCTCGCTGCGGCGCATCTGCGCGGCCGAGGCGGGCACGGTGGCGCGAGGATGCCGTCGCCAGAACCAGGCCAGCCATCCACCGCCGGCGGCGAAGGCCAACACCGCCGCGCCCAGCCCCAGCGGCCACACCCGGCCGGTCTGTTCGGCTCGTTCGGCCTGGGCAAGCTGCCACTGCGGCGGGGCGTCGATCAAGCTGCCGGGGGCAAAGCGGGCCTCGACGACCACATCCCGGTCTTCGTCGATGTCCCCGGCCGTGATCACCACCCGACCGTCGCTGGAACCCAGCTCTGCCGCGGCCCCGCGCACCCTCGGCTCGGCCAGCAGCTGCGCCCCTTCTGGATAGCGGAGGGTGATGGTCGAGGCTGCGATCTCGTAGTCGTGGTCTTCGGGGATGGCGCGCCAGATCAGGGCGTCGGCGGCCTCCACCTGCCGGATCGCCCCCTGCACCCGATAGACGAGCGCAAAGGTGTGGGCCGCGTCGGTGGTCGGGCCAAAATGCCACGTGATCTCGAGCGGATCGCCGGCCTGGATCTCCACCTGGCCGGGGCCGGTGCCTTGCGGCAGCGGCGCGCCGTCCATACTCGCCTGCAGCCGGTCGATCTCATCCAACTCGGCGTAGGCCAGATCGCGGAAGACGAAGGTGAACGGCCCGCCGGCGAAAGCGAAGACAACCGTTTCGGTCACGACCAACGAGCCGTCGGGCTGGATCGCCAGATCGACATCGTAACGCTCGGCCCGGTAGCTCTTGGCGGCGGCCGGCATGGGCGCGAGCAGGGCAATCAGCAGAAGCAGGACGAGGAGCCTGCGGCTGCGACCAGACAGCGATTTCCTTTGCCGGCTCCGGGCGGTCATCGCCCGTGGCGCCGGCGCGATGGGGGTGGTCACGGTTGGAGTGGACATGTGTTCACCAGCGAGTAAGGTTGTACGGATGACGGACAGGCGTTGCCTTCCCACCCTATCACATTCCCGCCCCCGCCGCTATGACAGGCGTCATGTTCGCCGCGCCCGCATCAGCCCCCGCCGGGCGCTGGCGCCCGCCCCCTCCCTTCAGAGCTGAAAAGACGCCGCCGGCTCGATCGCGCGCACCTGAAAATCGGTCACGTAACGCTGCAAACCGGCAATCGACTTCTTCCAGGCATCGCTGTTCAGCAGATCCCGCGCCACATCGGTGCTTTCCAACAGGCCGCAACCCATGATCTGCGGGCCGCGGCCCCAGGCCGTGTACCACGCCTCGGTGAAACGGAAGCCATACTTGTTGAGCACGACGCCGACATCCTGGACGACGTACTGGTGGCAGGCCTCCTCTTTGCCGGGCTTCATGTTGTAGCTGATGATCAGCTTGATAGGGCGGGCCATGACAGCATCCTTGAACGTGTGAGAAGATCGGGTATAGGCTAACGGATGGCCGCCCTGCCGTCAAGCCGGGTGGCTTCCATTTACCGTCGGCCGGCTTCCGCCTCGACCTCGTTCCGGCGCCATGAGAAGGCTTTTCGCTCTCGCCCTGGCGTGCTACACTCTCGCCCGTGCAAACGGCTCCTTCTTCCCGGCTCTCCCGCGGCCTTCGCTCCCGGCTGTCTGGCCCTGCAGCTTTGCTCAGCCCAGGCCTGGCCCTGGCTCTGGCCGCCCTGATCCTCTACACCCTCACGCTCGCCCCCACCGTCGCCGGCACCGACGCTGGCGAATTGGTTCTGGCCGCCCACAGCCGCGGCGTGGCCCATGCACCCGGCTTCCCCACCTGGCTGCTTGCGGCCGGCCTGGCCGTGCGCCTGCCCCTGCGCGAACCGGCCTGGCGGCTCAACTTCTTCTCGGCCCTCATGGCTGCGGCCACGTTGGTGGGGTTGTGGTTCTGGCTGCTGCCGCTGCCGCGGCCCCTGCCCGCGCCGGCGGTTGTCGCCGACGCCAAGAGCAAAGGGGCGGGGCGGCGGCCGGCGGCCGGCGGGCCGGCCCGCGCCTCGGCCGGCCCGCCGGCCCGCTCGCTGAGCAGCACCTTATCCAGCCCGCCGGCCCGCTCGCTGAGCGGTGCCTCGGCCCGCTCGCTGAGCGGTGCCTCGGCCCGCTCGCTAACGCTCGCGGTTCTGGGGGTGGGGGCGGTGGGGCGCAGTTTCTGGCCGTGGGCCACCACTACCGAGGTCTACAGCCTCAACACTTGCTTGTTGGCCGTCTGCCTGGCCTGTCTTTTTGGTTGGAGCCATCGCCTCCGGGCGGGCGAGGCGGGGGGCGGCTTCCTGCTGCCGCTGGCCGCCCTGGCCTATGGCCTGGCCCTGGGCGCCCACCTGGCCACTACCGCCCTGCTGGCCCCGGCCATCGCCCTCTGGCTGCTCTGGCATCGCCGCGCCCTCAGCCCACGACTCGTCGCCATCAGCACGCTGGCCCTGTGGCTGGGGTTGAGCACCTACGCCCTCCTGCCCCTGCGCGCCGCCGCCGACCCGATCCTGAACTGGGGCGACCCCGACACCCTCCGCCACTTCTGGCGGCATGTCACTGCCGCCCAATACCGCAGCAACATCAGCTTGGCGCCCGCCTCGCTTGCGACCGAATTGCGCTTTGGCCTCTCTCTGACCTTCTGGCAATACAGCCCCCTGGCCTTGCCCTTCATCGCCTGGGGGCTGTGGTGGGGTTGGAAGCAGCAACGCCGCCTGACCCTGTTCCTCCTGCTGGCGGCCGGCGCCGGGCTGGTCTACGCCATCCTCTACGCCATCGAAGACGACCAGGACGCCTACTACATCCTCCCCCATCTCCTGCTGCTCGTCCCCCTGCTGTGGGGCCTGCACCTCGGCCTCCTGGCCCTCGCCCGTCGCCTGGGTCAGTCCCGCCCCGGCCAGATTGCCGCCGTCCTGCTGCCCTGGCTCTTGCCCCTGGTGGCCCTGACCGGCAATCGCCCCCTGGCCGACCGCAGCCACTACTGGTATCACCGCGATTACTTCGACAACCTGACCGCCGACATCGCCCCCGGCGGCGCCATCTTCACCCGCGATTGGCAGTTCTATAGCCCCAGCCTCTACTTCCAGCGCGTGTTGGGCCAACGGCCCGACCTGCGGGTAATCGACGTCGAACTGATGCGCCGCGACTGGTATCTGAACGCCCTTGCAGACTGGTATCCCGACCTGACCGGGCCGGCCGGCCCCCAGCTGGCGGCTTATCGCCAACAACGCAATGCCTGGGAACAGAACCCCCGCCAGTTCGAGTCCGACCCGACCCGCGTCACCTCCCTCCAGAACGCCTACATCGCTGCCATCGACGCCCTCATCGCCGCCGCCGAAACCCAGCCCGGCGGCGCCTGGCTTGGCCCCGACATGGAGCAGGGCATCGGCGCCGGCTACGATTGGAAACCCATCGGCCTCAGCTTCCGCCTGGATGCGCCCACCGCCGCGGCCGGGCCGCTCCCGGCCCCCACCTGGAACCTGGAAAACCTGGTCGGGCAGTGGCGCCGCCTCCCCGACGACCCCGCCCGCAAAGTCGCCCGGGCCCACGCCCTCATGCTCACCAACCGCGCCATTTACCTGGCCCGCGCCGGCGACCAGCCCGGCGCCGACGCTGCCCTGCGCCTGGCCGCACAAATCGACCCCGAAAGCCGCCGCCAGATCGATTGACTCTATGAAGGCCATGAAACGTGAAACGTGAAACGTGAAGCGTGAAGCGTGAAGCGTGAAACGTGAGGCGTGAAACGTGAGGCGTGAGGCGTGAAACGTGAAGCGTGAAACGTGAGCCAACGCCGCCAACCCTCACGGAACACGGAACACGCAACACGGAACCCCGCACCCGGAACCCGAAACACCTCCCCATGACTCCCCTGCGCTTGCTGCTCGTCACCGGTGAATACCCGCCCATGCAGGGCGGCGTGGCCGACTACACCCGCGCCCTCGGCCTGGCCCTGGCCGCCCGCGGCCACGAGATCGCGGTGCTCACCTCGACCCAGGCCCAACCGGCGCCCGACGACCACACCCTCGCCGTCTTCCCGCTGGTCGAAAGCTGGGGCTGGAGTTGCTGGCAGGACCTCGATGCCGCCTTCCGGGCCTGGCAGCCGCATCTCGTCCACATCCAATACCAGACCGCCGCCTACGCCCTGCGCCCGGCCATCAACCTCTGGCCCTGGCGCCCCTGGCAACGCCTCCCCCTCCCCACCGCCGTCACCTTCCACGACCTGCGCCTCCCCTACCTCTTCCCCAAGGCCCATCTCGTCCGGCGCTGGGTGACGCAGACCCTGGCCCGCAGCTGCACCCTGGTCGTGGCCACCAACCCCGAAGACACGGCCGCCCTCCGCCCCCTCCGTCCCGACCTGCTCGAAATCCCCATCGGCAGCAACATCCCCTGCGCCCCGCCCGCCGATTTCGACCGCTCCGCCTGGCGCGCCCGCCTGGGGCTTGGCCCCAGCACCGCCCTCCTCTGCTACTTCGGCTTCCTCAACGCCAGCAAGGGCGGCGAACTGTTGCACCAGGTGCTGGCGCGCCTGCTGGCGGCCGGCCACGACGCCCACCTGCTCATGATCGGCGGGCAGGTCGGCGCCTCCGACCCCACCAACCAGGGCTATCTCCAACGCGTGCGGGCCGACATCGAGGCGCTGGGATTGACTGCTCGCGTCCACTGGACCGGCCACATCCCCTCACCCCAGGTCTCTGCCGCCTTCCTTGCCTCTGACATCTGCCTCTTGCCCTACCAGGATGGCGTCTCCTATCGCCGCGGCAGCTTCATGGCCGCCCTCGCCCACGGCATGGCCATCGTCACCACCCCGCCCGCCGTCCCCCACCCCCACCTGGGCGACGGCGAGACCGTCCTCCTGGCCCCTGCCCAGGCCCCCGCCCTCGCCGCCGCCGTCCTCCGCCTGCTGGCCGACCCTGCGCTCGCCCAGCGCCTGAGAGAGAACGCCGGCCGGTTGTCGCACACCTTCGCCTGGGAACACATCGCCGCCCGCAGCGACGAAGCCTATCAAGCGATCGTGCAGACGTGGGAGCGAACCGGCTGATGGAGCCATCCTCGCCCGGCCCCTCCCGGCCATCCACCCGACCGAACTGGGGCATCGTCCTCCTCCTCGTCGCCTTTGCCGTCGTGGGGCTGGCCTACTCGCTGGCGACGCCGCTGTTCGAGGCCCCCGACGAAGACCACCATTTCTTCTATGTCAAACACCTGGCCGACGGCCTGGGCCTGCCCGTGCTCGACCCGGCCAACCCCGGCCCCTGGGCGCAAGAAGGCGGCCAGCCGCCGCTCTACTACGCCCTGGGCGCCCTGCTCATCCGCGGCATCGCGACGGACGGCATCGCGACCGCCCTGAAAGCCAACCCGCACGCCAACCTGGGCGCTCCCCTGCAAGCAGGCAACAAGAACCGCTGGCTCCACCCGCCCGACCAGGGCTGGCCCTGGAGCGGGTGGGTGTGGGCGGCCCATCTCCTGCGCTTTGGCTCGCTCTTGCTCGGGCTGGGTTCGATCTATCTCGTCTTTCGCCTCACCGCCCTCCTGTTCCCCGCACGGCCGTGGCTCAGCCTGGCGGCAGCCGCACTGCTGGCCTTTCTGCCGCAATTCATCTTCGTCAGCGCCAGCATCAGCAACGACAACCTCATCATCTTCCTCTCCTTGCTGGCCCTACTCCTGCTGGCGCGCGGCATCCGGCCGGGTCATCACCTGGGGCTGGGGCTGGCCGCCCTGCTCGGCTTCATCCTCGGCCTGGCTGCGCTCGCCAAACTCAGCGGCCTGGGGCTACTGATCCTGACCGGGGTCATCTGGTTGGGGCAGGGCTGGCGCAACCGGCGCTGGCGGCAAGCAGCCGGGCACCTGGCCATCGCCGGCCTCGTTGCCGGTCTCGTCGCCGGCTGGTGGTATCTGCGCAACTGGCGATTGTACGGCGACCCCACCGGCCTGCGCCCCTTTCTCGCCATCGTCGGCCCTCGCTCGCAGCCGCTCACCCTCGGCAACCTGACGACCGAGTTCCAGGGGCTGCGCCTCAGCCTCTTCGCCCTCTTCGGCTGGTTCAACCTTCTCTTCCCCGCTTGGGTCTACCGCCTCTGGGATGCCTTCCTCCTCCTGGCCACCGGCGGGCTGCTGCTCGGCCTGTGGCGCCGCCCCCGCCAGAGCGCACCGTCCGCCGCCCTGCTGCTGCCCTGGCTGCTGATCTCGCTCGCCTCGCTCTGGCGCTGGACCAGCCTCACCCCCGGCAGCCAGGGCCGGCTCTTGCTCCCGGCCTTTGCCGCCGCCAGCCCCCTCCTCGTCCTCGGCTGGAGCCAACTCCTCCCACGCCGGCCGGCCTGGGCCATCCTGCCGGCCGCCGCCGCCCTGCTCGCCTCCCTCCTGGCCCTGCCTCTCGTCATCCTCCCAGCCTACCGCCCCCCCACCCTCATCGCCGCCGATGCCATTCCCGCCGCCGCTCGTATCGACCCGGTCGAGATCGACGGCGCCATCAGCCTCCTCGGCCTGGAAGCCGCCCCAACCACCCTCCACCCCGGCCAGACCTTCGACCTCACCCTCTACTGGCAGGCCAACCGCCCCCTCTCTGACGACGCCAGCCTTTTCCTGCGGCTGTTGGGGCCAGGCTACCGGGTTTTCGGCCAGTGGGACAGCTACCCCGGTTGGGGCGCCTACCCCACCAGCCTCTGGCCTGTCGGCCCCGTCATTCGCGACCGCTATCGTTTACAGACCCCCTGGGACGCCCCCGCCCCCACCCTCCTCCGTCTCGACGCCGGGCTGTATGACTACGAGACCAAGACCTCCTACCCCAGCCGGCGCGCCTCTGGCGCCCAACCGCCGCCCGGCCTCCTGACCCTGCGCCTCCTCCCGGCCAACCCGCCGCCCGCCCCCGCCATCCCCACCCCCACCGCCTTCACCTTCGCCGGCCGCATCAACCTGCGGGGCTATGATCTCGCCCCCGGCCCTCACCGCCCCGGCCAGGTGCTCGACCTCGACCTCTACTGGGAGGCAACCGGCCCTGTGGGCGAGGATTTCCAGACCTTCGTCCACCTGCTGGATGCTGGCGGCCAACAGCTGGCCGGCTACGACGCCCCGGCCGGGGGAGCCTGGTGGCCGAGCAGCGCCTGGGAGCCGGGCCAGATCGTCGCCGATCATTACCCCGTGCCCCTGCCCGCCGACCTCCCGGCCGGGACCTACACCCTCATCGCCGGCCTCTACCGTCTGGCCACGCTCGAACGCATCCCCGTGGCCGGCCCGCCCGACACAACCCCCCACCAGGCCGCCCTGTTGACGCAGATCACGATCACGCCGTAGAATAACCCCCGTGCTGTCAACTACCTATCTTCGCGTCCAATCACTCCTCATCGACCCCGACCCGCGCCGCCAACGCCGGGCCATCCTCGGCTTGCTGGCTGCCAGCGGGCTGCTGATCGGGCTGCTCGTGGGCCTGGCCGGGCCGTTCATCGCCGCCGGGCTGGCCATCGCCCTGATCGGGGTCTGGCTGGTGGTGCGCAGCCCCCTGTGGGGTCTGGTGGGCGTTATCGCCATCAGCGCCATCCTGCCCTTTGCCACCCTGCCGTTCAAGATCGGCTTCACCCCCAGTTTCCTCGACCTGGCCGTTTTCGCCACCTTTGCGGTGTGGGCCTTCAAGTATGTCACGCGTGAGGAAACCCGCTTCGAGGCCTCCGCCATCGGCCCAGCCGTCACCCTCTTCCTGGCCATGGCCGTCATCACCTTCGCCCTGGGGCTGCAATACGCCCGGCCCACGGCCAACAACCTGCGCCAATTCCTCGAGATGGTGATCAGTATCACCCTCTTCTTCGTCGCCATCAACACCGTGCGGACGCGGGCGCAGTTGATCTTCCTGGCCAGGGCGCTGATGATCGGCGGCGCCGTGGCTGCCGCCCTGGGCGTCATCTTCTACCTCATCCCCCGCGAGACCACGGTGTGGGTGCTCAACCAGCTGGCCCGGCTGGGCTATCCGGGCGGGTCCGGCGCTCTGCGCTTTGTCAACGACGACCCTGACGGCCTGATGCGCGCCATCGGCACCAGCATCGACCCCAACGTGCTGGGCGGGATGATGATCCTGGCCGGAGCCTTCACCCTGCCGCAATTCTTCAGCGCCCAGCCCATCCTCCCCCGCCGTTGGATCACCCTCATGCTGGCGCTGGAGGTGAGTTGCCTCTACTTCACCATCTCGCGCGGGTCGATGCTGGGCTTCGTCCTGGCCGCCGGCGTCGTCGGCGCCCTGCGCCATCGGCGGCTCCTCCTGCTGTTGTTCATCGGCGGCGTCCTCTTCTTCGTCCTGCCCTTCACCCAGGACTACGTCCAGAACCTGCTGGCCGGGCTGGCCGGGCAGGATCGCTCCACGCAGATGCGCTTTGGCGAGTATCGCGACGCCTTCGCCCTCATCAGCCGCTACCCCCTTTTTGGCGTCGGCTTCACCGGCACACCCGAAATCGGCCTCTACATCGGCGTCTCGTCGCTCTACTTGCTCATGGCCGAAACCATGGGGCTGGTGGGCGTGGTCATCTTCCTCGCCGTCATGCTCCTCTTCCTCAACGCCCTCAGCCAGGGGCTGCGCCGCCGCCCCACCCCCTGGCTCGAATCCCTGTTGCTGGGCGTTCTGGCGGCCATGATCGGCCTCCTGGCGGCCGGCGTGCTCGATCATTACCTCTTCAACCTCACCTACCCGCACATGACCTCGCTACTCTGGCTCCTCGTCGGCCTCGGCATGGCCGCCGTGCGCCAGACGGAATGAGTTCCGTTCTGGGTGGCGTGTTCCGGGTTCCGTCGTTTTGCTTCTCTTTCCAACACACCAACCTCACCAGGAGAAAGCCCATGTCCATCAGTCCCCTCACCATCGAACACCAGGAACTCAAACGCTGCGATCTCTTGCGCGTCGCAGGACGGATCGACAGCGACTCGGCGCCCACCTTCGAGCAGGAACTCCGCTCGGCCCTCGGCGCCGGCCGCTACAAGATCGTGCTCAACCTCAAAGGGGTCGATTACACCAGTTCGGCGGCCCTGCGCGTCCTCATCAACGTCGCCCGCGAGTGCCGTCGCTTCAATCGCGGCGATGTACGCCTGGCCGAGGTGAACGATCGGGTGCAGAAGGTGCTCGACCTGGCCGGCCTGAAGGAGCTTTTCAAGCTCTACGCCACTGAAGCCGAGGCGGTTGGGAGCTTCTAAAGCCGCCGGTGATGAACAGAAACGGCGCCACGTCTGGCGTTCACGAACTTCATCTCGATGCCGAAGCCGGCGCCCTCACCCTCGTCAGCGACTTCATGACCGGGTGTTGCCGGAGCTTTGGCGTCGATGCCGACGCCAGTTTTGCCGTCGCTTTGGCCGTCGATGAGGCGACCACCAACATCATCGAGCATGGCTACAACGGCGTCGCCGGGCCGATCGACCTGCGCTGTTGGGTCGAGCAATGCGACCTCTTCATCGAACTACGCGACCAGGGCAAGCGTTTTCACCCTGCCGATGCCCCACCCCCCACCCTCGCCGGCCCGCTGCAGAGGCGCCGGGCCGGCGGCTTGGGCCTGCATTTCATGCGGCAGCTGATGGATGAAATCGAATTCAGCCGCGACGAGCGGGGCAACCGGCTGTTGATGATCAAGCGCGGCGTAGCGCCATGAACACAAGCGCGGAACCACCGCCGCTCGAACCGCCGGTGGCGCCGTTGGTGGGGTTGCAGACCGCCAGCCAGATGCTGGCGCGGGCGCAGATGGACGAAGACGAAATCCTGGCGCGTCTGCAAGAACAGGTGCGCAGCCTGCTGCCGCCCAGCCGCGTCCATATCCTCCTCTTCTTTGGCGCCGAGGCCCGTCTCTTTGCCTGGAACCGGCACGGCGAGGCCTTCCCTCCCAGCTACTTCGACACCCCCGCCGGCCAGGGCATCGCCGGCTGGATGCGCGAGACCAAAGAGTCTCTGCTCGTCGGCGACTTCCAGCGCGATTGGGAGCATCTCCCCGCCCGCCCCACCTACCACAACCCCGACCCGCCCCGCTCGGCCATCTTCGTCCCCCTGGTGGTGGGCGATGAAGCCCTCGGCACCCTCTCGGTGCGCAGCACCGAAGCCGACGTCTACTCGCCCGACCATCTCTGGCAACTCAAAATCCTGGGCAACCAGGCCGCCGCCGCCATCCAGGCCGGCCGCCTGCTCCGCAGCGAAAAATGGCGCGCCAGCCAGCTCCAGACCCTGGCCGCCATCACCCGCTCGGTCGTCTCCATCCTCAACCTGGATGACCTCCTCAGCCACACCGTCGATGTCATCCAGGAGGCGCTGAACTACTACCACGTCCAGGTCTTCGTCATCGAACCCGGCGCCGACCGCGCCATCTTCCGCGCCTCTAGCGACCGCGCCACGCACGAAAGCTGGCTGAAAATGGGCCGCACCGTCCACATCGGCGCCGAAGGCATGATCGGCTGGGTGGCCGCCCACGGCGAGCCGTTGGTCGCCCCCGATGTCTCGGTCGACCCCCTCTACATCCCCGATGACCCTCGCCTGCTGCCCAACACCCGCAGCGAGATCGCCATCCCCCTCAAACTCGAAAGCGAAACCCTGGGCGTGCTCGACGTTCAGAGCGAGCAGCCCGACGCCTTCGGCCCCGACGACCTCTTCATCCTCACGGCCGTGGCCGACGCCGTCGCCCTGGCCATCACCAACGCCCGCCTCTACGCCCGCGTTCAGGAAGACGCCTGGATCACCGCCGCCCTCCTCAGCGTGGCCGAGGCCACCAACCGCCTGACCGAACTGACCGAGGTCGTCGAAACCATCGCCCGCATCACCCCCCTCCTCAGCGGCGTCGCCGCCACCGCCATCTGGTTGCGCGACGAGACCGCCGCCGACGCCTATCATGCCGTCGGTCAGTGGGGCATCCCCGATGAGATCGTCCGCCTCTTCTTCAAGACCCCGCTCCGCCTGGCCGAGAACCCCGCCCTCGTCCGCCTGGAGAGCGAACAGACTCCCCTCGTCCTGCGCCAGCCGCAGATGGACGACCTCCTGACCCCGATCGTGGCCCAGACCCTGCTGGCCGACGCCGTCATCCTCTTGCCCCTGCTGGCCAAAGGCGAAGCCATCGGCGTCCTGGCCGTCAGCATCGATGAAACCGCCGGCCCTCCTGGCGAGACCCGCATCCCCTTGCTCAAGGGCATCGCCGACCAATCCGCCTCGGCCATCCAGAACGCCCAACTCATCGTCGCCCAGCGCGAAGAAGCCTGGGTGAGCACGGCCTTGTTGCAGGTGGCCGAAGCCGTGGGCCGGGCGCACGACCTCAGCGAGACCCTGGACATCGTCGCCCGGCTGACGGCGGCGCTTTCGGGGCTGGATCGCTGCACCATCCTCCTGCGCCGCGCGCTCATGGCCGGCCGCAGCGAGGCAACTGTTGACGCCGCCGATGAATTCGTCGTCGCCATCAGCCACACCCTGCGGCGGGGATTGCCACCCCTGGCCCTCCCCCACCCGCTCCAACCTGCCCATGTCCCCTTCCTGGCCCGGCTGTTGGGCCAACAAGCCCCGCTCGTCCTCACCGACCTGAGCCAGAACGAGCTCCTCCCCCCCGACCTGGCGGCTGCCCTGTCCACCTCGGCCCTGGCGGCGGTGCCCCTGGTGGCCGGCAACGAATTGGTAGGCATCCTCATCGTCGACGAGGTGGCCCGGCAGCGGGCGCATCACCCGCGGTTGTTGGACATCCTGGGCGGCATTGCCAACCAGGCAGCGGTGGCTGTCGAACGGGCGCGGCTGCGGCAGAGCGAGATCGCCCAGCAGCGGCTGGCCACCGAGCTGGCCCTGGCCCACGACATCCAGCGCGGCTTCCTGCCCGAATCACTCCCCCAGGCCCCCGGCTACGAGATCGCCGCCCTCTGGGAACCCGCCCGGCAGGTCGGCGGCGACTTCTACGATGTCATCCCCTTGCCGGGGGGCCGGCTGGGATTGGTGGTGGCGGATGTGGCCGACAAAGGCATCCCCGCCGCCCTCTACATGGCCCTCTCGCGCACCACCATGCGCCTGGTGGTAGCTGAGCGCGGGGGGCGCCGGCCTGCACCGGCGGCCGCACTCCGTCGCGTCAACACCGCCATCCTGAACACGACCTACTCCGACATGTTCGTGACCATCTACTACGCCCTGCTGGACCCGGCCAGCCACCAGGTCACTTATGCGTCGGCGGGGCACGGGCTGGCCTTGCACGCCTACAGCGATGGTACGGCCTTTCTGCGCGGGCGCGGCAGCGCCCTGGGCATCTTCGACGCCATCCAGATCGCCCAAGAGACCGTTGCCCTGGCCCCCGGCGATTACCTCATCCTCTACACCGATGGCGTCACCGACGCCATCAACCCCGCCTTCGAAGATTTTGGCGAAGAACGGCTGGTGGAATGCGCCCAGGCGCACTTCGGACTCCCGGCCGCAGCCATGCTCGATGCCATCGTCTCGGCCGTGCACGCCTGGGAAGCCGACGCGCCCCCCTTCGACGACCTCACCCTGCTGGTGGTGCGGCGCCAACCCTAGCGTGTTCCGTGTTCCGTGTTCCGTGAAGATCGCTGACGTGATCTCACGTTTCACGCCTCACGTTTCACGTTTCACGCCTCACGTTTCACGTTTCACGCCTCACGCCTCACGCCTCACGTCTCACGTCTCACGCCTCACGCCTCATGGCCGAGCGCCATGCCTTTGCCTGGCCTTCGCTAGCACCTTCCGCACCCGCGCCGCCTGCGAAGGGCTGAGGTGCGGCAGCCGTTTCTCCAACACCTGCACGAACGCTTCCTGGTTGTCGGGGGCGATGGCCGCCAGCGCGTGTTCGGCGTGTTGCGGCACATCTTTGGGCCGGCAGGTGGCGAGATGGTCGAGCAGGAAGGCGATGATCTGGGGGCGGTGGGCGGTGGGGTGGGCCGCCGCCAGGGCCAGGGTCTTGACGCCGTTATCGACCGTGATCACCGACCCGCGCTCGATGGCCTTCAGCAGCCGCTCGAACTGGGCGTCGATCGCATCCGCTTGCAGGGAGGCGATGGTGGAGAGGGCGATCATCCCGCCCCAGGCCAGCCGGTTGTTCTTGCCGCAGGCCAGGCGCACGAAGTCATCCACATAATCGGCGATGAGCGCCGGGTTGAGATAGCCGATCTCGTACAGAACCTTGAGACAATCGCTCTGGATGGCCGGGTCGCGATGCCAGAGATTTTCGGCGATCTCCTGGATGCCGGCCCGGTCCGCTGTCTCCGCCAGGGCGCGGGCCAGCTCCTGATTGGGCGCCTCGTCGCGCCGGCCCTGAAGATGGGCGATCTTGTCCAGCACTGCCATCGCCTTAGCCTCCTTTGCCGTTGCTGGCGGGGCCGCCCACCATGCCATAGCCCAGTTCCATCACCCGCCGCAAAAAGGCATGTTCGCGCGAACTGGGGATGAGCAAGGTGCGGTCATCCATCAGCCGGCTGTAGCGACGCAGCTCGGGGTCATTGAGGATGGTGTCGCGCACCTCGTTGTTGCGCACCTGGATGGTGAGCATGGTGCGGCCCTTGCGCAGGGCGGTAGTGTCGGCCTCGGCCTGTTCCAGCCAATCCTCGATCAGGGGGGCAAGCGGGCCATCGTGCCGGGCCACCAATAACTCGCGGCGCTCTTTCAGCGTGCCTTCGTCCTGCTGGGCGGCCAGCCAGGCGGCCTTGTTCAGCTCGTAGCTGTCCGAAGCGCCTGCTTTCGTCCCCAGCAGCGGCAAGACCTGGCTCTGGTAGGGGAGGAGCTTGTCGCGGATGGGGCGGAAGAGGTAGCTTTCGTCGATGAAGAAGAACGGCGCCGTGCCACTGCGCGGCATGGTGTAGCGTTTGGTGTGGCCAAAGAGATAGGCGCCGAGGTCGTTGATGCGGAAATAGGTGACGCCATCGTAGCGTGAATAGGGGTGGGCGGGGCGTTGCCAGCTTTCGGTGGGGGTCTCGAGCAGCGGCGGGGCGTGGTGCGGCTCGGTGTAGGCGATGTCGATGGCGCCGATGCTGGCCAGGGTTTCGCAGAGGACGACGAGTGTGTAGGCGCCCTTCACCGCCCGCCAGGGGTCGCGCAGGTTGGCGACCTCCAATTTGCGGCCGGCGCTGTCGTCGATGGCCGTCAGTTCCGCCTCGCGGTCGACGCCGAAATCGAACTGCCAGAGCTTGATCGCCTTGAAGAAATCTTCCAGGCTGAGCCAGGCGTTGGCCGGCGTCCACGAGAGCGCCTCCAGGATTTTGTCGCGGCGGCGCGGGGGGTCGGTGCGGGGGACTTCGAGCGGGCCGGCTTTGCGTTGGGCGCCGCGCAGATGCGTCAGCCGCTCGATCTCATCGAAAAGGTCGGTCTTGGTCCAGGTTTCCAGGGCGTCCAGCAGCAGGTCGGAGCTGGGGCGGGTCAGCCATTCCCAGCCCAGGGCCTTGAGCTGCACCTGGTAGTTGAAGCCGCTGCGCGCGCCCAACTCGGCCAGCCCGCTGCCCAAGAGAAAGCGCACCAGGCCCACCGGCCGGATGGTCTCGCTCAGGTCCTGGCCGGGCGCAAGGGCGAAGAAATCGCCTTCGACCAGGTTTTCGAGGATGATCTGGGATGATTCGAAGGTGGGCAGAAGGCGCTCGTTCACCTGGATGCGCCCCTGCCCGATCAGGGCGATGACGGCGAGCAAGTCTTGCAGCCCGACTTCGGCGCCGGGGCTGCGTTCGAAGCCGAAGGCCTCGTAGCGCGGGGGCGGCTCCTGCTGGACGGGTATCTTCCAGGGTTCGGGTTTGGGCGCCACCACCCGCAGCAGGGGGTAGATCTCGCTGAGGATGGTCTGGTTTTCGTCCAGGAAGAGGTCGAGGCCGGTGGGTTTGTAGCCGCTCCAATATCGTTGCGGCAGCACGGGCACGATGCCGTAGCGCAGTTGAACGGTGTCGGGCTGATAGACGCCACCGGTGACATGGACGGTCAGGCTCAGGCTTTGCTGGGTGATGGGGTCCAGCCGCTCCCAGAGCTTGCGCAGGGTGGCCTTGGTGCTCATCTGGTCGATGAGGAAGAAGATGCCCTCGTCGCGGCGCAGGTTGGCGGGGCTGGGATGGCCGGCGATCTCCAACAGCCCGCGCAGGGGGATGGCGTCGAATCGGGTGAAGTGACGCAATAGTTGTTCTTGGATGGCTTTGGCAGCGAGTTCTGTCATAGTGCTTGCTCGGGCGCTGCAAATGCCCAGGCCAGGGCCTGGTCGGTGACGGCGTCGTAGAGGGGTGTGAGGTAGTCGAGCAGGTTGGCCTGTGCGAAGGGGGAGGGGCCGAGTCGTTTGAGTTGGGGGAGGGGGGTGGAGGGTGGCATGAGTTGAAAGACGACGTTATCCAGGCTGGGGCCGATGTCCCAGAAGGCGTCCAGGCTAGCGGAGAGGGGGGGGATGGAAGGCTGCGCTTCTGTGTCGGTCAGCGGCTCGGCCGCGCCTTCTGCGGCGATGGTCGCCTGCCGCTGCTGATGCAGCATGTCCAGCACCTGTTCTTTGCTGCGCCCCCGTAAGAGGAAAAGCAGGAAGGGGTCTTCGTCGAAACGCTCGGCCAGGGCGTAGTAGACGCCGGCGGTGTGTTTGCAGGGCGCCTCCCAGTCGGGGCACGAGCACGTTGCCTGGAGTTCGCTTGCTTCGGGGAGAAGGGCGGCCTGCTCCTCGGCAAAGACGTCCATCACTTCAGGCGGCAGTTCGCCCCCGAGCAGCCGGGCGCTGTAAAGGGCCTGTGCGGCCAGCCGGGCGACGACGCGTAGCCAGGTGGCATCGTCGAGGATGGGGATCTGCAGGCGCACCTGGTACGTTTGAGCGCCCTCCCTGACGTTGGCCGTGATCTCTCCCGGCTTGATCTCAAGGTTGCGAACCGAGCGCCGGCCGGCGAACTCGCGCCCACGACGCATGCGGCCGGGGTGTGAGAAGCCGGCCAGGGCGTCGAGCCAGGCGATGGACCAGGAGGCGGGGGTCATAGGCGCTCTTGGGTCAGGCTGATCAGCTGGGAGAGTTCGTCGAACGAAAGCTCAGTCAGCCAGTCTTCTTCGCTGCCCGAAATGATGCGGTCGGCCAGGCCCTGCTTACGTTCGAGCATCTCATCGATGCCTTCTTCCAGGGTGCCGGCGGTGATGAATTTGTGCGTCTGGACGGCGCGCGTCTGGCCGATGCGGTAGATGCGGTCGCTGGCCTGGTCTTCGACAGCCGGGTTCCACCAGCGGTCGTAATGAAAGACGTGGTTGGCGGCGGTCAGGTTCAGGCCCAGGCCGCCGGCCTTGAGGGTGAGGATGAAGATGTGCGGGGCATGAGGGTCTTCCTGGAAGCTGGTCACCATCTGCTGGCGCTGTTTGAGCGAGACGCCGCCGTGGAGATAGAAGACCGGGCGGTCGAATTGCTGTTGCAGGTGCCAGGCCAGGATGTGGCCCGTTTCGGCAAACTGGGTGTAGACCAGGGCGCGGTCGCCGACGGTCAGCACCTCGTCCAACATCTCGGTCAGGCGGTCGAGTTTGCCGCTGCGCCGCTCCAGGGCCTCGGTGGGGTGGAATTTAGCGGTGATGTGGTCGGGGGCCAGGTACTGGGCGGGGTGGTTGAGGATCTGTTTGAGCCGCGTGAGCAGGTTGAAGATGTGCAGCCGCCGCGCCCGGCCGTAGAGGTCGCGCACCCGCGGCAGGCCCTCGGCCACCACCGCCTGATACAGCTCGGCCTGCTCGTCGCTCAGCGTGCAGTAGACCTTCATCTCCAGTCGTTCGGGCAGGTCCTGGAGCACGTTGGGGTCGGTTTTCAGGCGGCGGAGGATGAAGGGCCGCACCAGCCGCTGCAAACGGGCGGTGGTGGTGGGGTCTTGGTGGCGTTCGATCGGATAGGCAAAGTGCTTGCGAAAGCTGCTGAGGCTGCCCAGATAGCCTTTGTTCAGGAAGTTGAAGATCGACCATAGCTCGGTGAGCTGGTTTTCGATCGGCGTCCCGGTCAGGGCCAGGCGAAAAGCGGACGGAAAGCGTTCGATGGCCTGCGTCACCTGGATGTCGGGGTTCTTGATTTTCTGGGCCTCGTCGAGGATGAGGCCGTGCCAGGGGAAACTCTCGAAAAGCTCGGCATCGCGGCGGGCCAGGGTGTAGCTGCTGATCACCAGATCGAAACGCTGGACGGTGGCGGCGAAGGTTTCGTTCCGGGGCCGATCGGGGCCGTAGTGGATGAAGACGCGCAGGTTGGGCGCAAAACGGCGAATCTCGCGGCGCCAGTTGCCCAGCAGCGAGGTGGGGGCGATGAGCAGGCTGGGGCCGGGCAGCCGGCCGAGTTCATTCTGCTCGTGCAGCAGCAAGCCAATGGCCTGGATCGATTTGCCCAGGCCCATGTCGTCGGCCAGACAGGCGCTCAGGCCCAGGTGGCGGTGCGTCTGCAGCCAGCCGACGCCAAAACGCTGGTAGGGGCGCAGGATGCCGGTCAGCCCGGCCGGTTGCTCGGCCTGACGCAGGCTTTCGTCGCCCTCGCTCAGTTGGCGGATAAGACTGGGCAGCCAGCCTTCGACCGTGCGCTGGAGCACGGGCAGGCCGGCGATCTGGACTTTGTCGTCCAAGCCGAGGGCGGCGCGCAGGGCCTGCTGGAGGTTGATGCGGCCTTCGAAGCTCTGTCGCTCCCAGAAGCGGGTGGCGGCCTCGATCTGTTCGGGGTCGAGCCGCAGCCACTGGCCGTGGCGCTGAACCAGCGGCGAGCGCAGGGCCACCAGGTCGGCAAAGGCCTGGCGGGTGAGGGTGGCCCCGCCCAGGATCAGATCCCAGCGATAGGCGATAGGCCGCTCGGCGCTAGCAGGGTCGTGGACGACATCGGGTGGTTGGAGGGTGAGGGGTGTGAGGTAGTGGGCCAGGCCCAGGGTGGCGCCGGCGGCCTCCCACCAGGGCGGCAACAGCAGGCTGAAGCCGCTTTGGCGCAGCAACGGCGCCGCCTCACGCAGGAATTGGTAGACTTCGGTCGTGTTCAGGTCGACGTGCGTGGGGGCGGGCGTTTGCAGGCTGCGGGTGAGAGGCGGGAAGATGGACGCAGCCTGCCCCAGGCCGGCCAGCAGCACTTCCTGGGGGTGGTCGAAGCGCCGCTGCTGGTAGACCAGGCTCTCGCTGGCGGCCTGCCAGACGAGTTCGGCCGGGGCCAGCAGGTCGGGTACATCGCGCGCTTGCAGCAGGTATTCGAGCCTCCATCCTCCCTCGGGCACGTGCCACGCCCCGCCCTGGGCCGGCTGCTCGGCGATGGGCGGGGCCACAAGCCGCAGGGCGACGGCGAAGCCGGCCTCGCTGATGGGGGCAAGGTTGCGTTGCCACGCCCGCAATTCGGCGGCAAAGCGCTCGATCTGGTCATCGGGCAGGTCGAGCGTTGGCTCCGGCAAGACCAGGCTTTGCAGCCAGGTGGACATCACATCGCGGCGGGGGAGATAGCCCAAACGGTGGGGGGCGGCCAGACCCCAGGTGCGAATCAGGTGGTCGGCCAGGTAGCAGACGAAATCGTGCAGCAGCTCAGCCGGGATCGGTTCGGCCTTGCTCTCGCTCAGTTCGGCCCGGCAGACGGGGGGCATGGCGGCGGCAATGGCGGCCAGGTCGGCCTCCAATTGCTGGCCATCCAGCACCGGGCGCCACATGGCCCGGTATTTTGGGTTGGTCTCGCCGGAGACGGTGAGGGTGGGGATGTAGTGCTGTTGGGCGAGGACGGAAAGGACAAAGCCAAAGGCTTTGCGCCAGAAGCGCAGGTCGGCGCCAAAGGTGAGGTGTTCGGGCCAGGTGCGGTCAGGAGGTGCGGCCAGGAGGCCGACGGCCTGGGCCAGCGAAAGCCGCATGGCCGGGATTTCCCAGGGGGCCAGGTAGGGCGACTCGCGGTCGATGTCCCAGTTGTGGGCCAGGTCGTTGCTGGGGAGGGGGCCGGTGCGGGTGGTGGGCAGGTGGAGGATGAGGGGACGGGGGCCGGAGCCGCAGCAGTCGAGCATCAAGGCGGACAGCACGGCTTTGAGGTCGCGCAGGGCGAAGGGGTGGGGACGAGGCCGGCTAGACGGTGCGCCGCGGCGTCGAATGGGGGCCGAGGCGGCGCGCGTTTCTGCCCAGGCCCAGAAGGAGGGTTCTTGGTCTGCGCCAGCGGGGGGATGCCAATGCAAATGCAAGACCAGGTGCATGGTGGCTTCAGACGGAGTGTGCAGAGATGCCGCTCGGAACCGGCTGCCAGGAGGCGTTTCGAGCCGATGTTCTCCCGACGGCGACCCCGAACTTCAAGGCCAGGGGGACCGCTGATGGCCGATCTCCCTGGATGGGATGTGACCGCGTAAGCCGCTCCTTCAAGATCGCTGCTGACGCCCAGGTGCAAACGATAACGCCACCGGCCTCGGGTTGCCGATTGCCGATCTTTCGCACAACAAACCTTCGTTGTTCATCGACGCCGTCCGAATGACGTTACGTCACACGGTATGCAGTCACCGCCCCTATTATGGACAGAGTTCGCTATTTGTCCAAATCTCGTGCGACACGGTACGAGGCCGATCATCAGGCAGGCGGCCGGCCCTCTGGCGGCCGCCTGCCTGTAGCAGGGTCTGTCAGTTGCTCATGGCCGCCAGCGAGTTGATCAAGGAGGCGATCGCGCCGGCGACGGCGAGGGTGACGAGGGTGACGACCAGGATCAACAAGATGTAGGGGAGGAGTACGGCCAGGATCGAGCGCCCCTGGCTGAGGTCGTGACTGACCTGCACGGCTTTGATCTGGATCAGCAGCGCCCAAACCCACGCTGCCAGGGCCAGCACCCCGCCCAGGCAGGGGACGAAGCCGAAGATGTTGAGCAGCGAGGGGATGACGGAGAGCGAGGAAGCCGACAGGTAGGAGACCAGGCTGCCACGGCCCCCCAGCAGGCGGGCGAAGATCATGACCCAGATGGAGAGGGCCAGCCATGAGCTGAGCAGGCCAAAGGGTGACGACAGCCAGCCGCCGACCCAGGTGAAGAAGCGGCCGAGGAAGGATGGCAGCGGCGCAGGCACAGCGGCCAATTGCTGGACGAAGGGTTTCCAGGTTTCGATGCTGCTCTTGATCAGGTCGATGACGGCCTCGGTTTCGGGCGCGCTCTGGCCCGAAAAGCTCATCGCCTGGTCGAGGGCGTTCTCGAACGAAGAGAGGCCGCGTTCGACCTCCTGCGCCGGGCTGCGGAACAGACCGGGGAGGCCGAGCAGGGCCGAGGCGGCGCCGATGATCAAGCCGACGACCAGGACGAGGAGCAAGGCCGTGCGCAACGAAGGTTGCGCTGCCAGCCGTTGGTAGGGCTCTGGCTTGAGGGTGATGGCGTCGCCGGCGGTGCGGAGCCAGGCCGAGGCCGGGGAAGCTGAAGGAACAGCGGGCGGGAGGGTGGCGCTCATTGGATCATACCTCCGATGGCGGCGATGGCGATGGGGATGAGGATCAAGCCCAGGGCGCCCACGAAAAGCCAGAGGATGAGGGTGGGGGCCAGTGTGGCCGTCAGGGCGCGACCCCAACTCAGCTCGAGATGGACGCGACGGATGGCGGTGTAGCGGGCCAGGAGGGTGAGGATGCCAACGCCGGCCACGGCCAGGCCGGGCAGGATGCCGACGACGCCGAGCAGGGCCGGGGCCGAGGCCAGGGCGGCTGCGCCCAGGGTTTGCCGGGCAGCCGCTTTGCCGCCCAGCAGCCGGGCAACGCCATGCGCCACCAGGCCGAACCACAGCCAGCCAATGAGCAGGCCGATGGGGGTGGTGATCAGCGTCCCCAGGGCAGTAGAGATGCTGGGCGCGAACCAATCGGAGATACGCCAGCCCAGGTTGTACTGCCGTGTGAACTCCTCCACGGCCTGGGGGTTGCTACTGATGGCGTCGAACCAGGGCATGGCCCGCAAGGCGTCGAAGATGATGTCCTTGATCTGGCCCAGGTTGGGGGTGGTGGCCCAGTCGAACAGGCTGCCGAGCAGGGCCGCCAGGCCGAGGATGACGCCGACCAGCACGACGAGGAAGAAGCCATCGACGAAGGGGCGGTCATCGTCGCCGGCTTCGTCGTAGGCGGTCGTTTCCAAGAGTAGGCCGCGCCAGAGGAGTTTCAGGTCTTGGCGAAGTTTGTTTGCCATAGCACACGCTCTTGAGTGGATTGGTTATTGGAGATTGGTTATTCTTTAGTTTCCGGTAACTCGGTGACGAGTTGAAGCGCCGCGATTTCGGTATTGCGGTTCTGAACCTTACAAAAGCGATAGAAAAGGATGAGGAATGAGGTCA
>JAIBAP010000084.1 GCA_019695115.1 Caldilineales bacterium
CCCACCTCCCACTCGCCGTACTCACTCTCCTGCGCCCGACCACCCTTGGCGCCGTTCTCCCATTGGCCGCGCTCGCTTTCGTCCCTCCCACTCTGCTCAACCCGGGAAACTTTGACGCTCACCCGAGAGCGTGCGGACGCCCGGCCTCCACCGCCCGCGCGGCCTCCACCGCTCGACCGGGAACCGCGCCCCCCGGCCGGGCGTCATAGAGGGCGTGAACGCCAGAAGCCGTAATCCCTGGCAACCACACGAGTGGCATCGTTGTCGGCGCCCCTATCGAAACAGCACTTGATAACGACTTCGTTCCTTGCTATCATTTCCCTGTCTCTTTCCAATCATATGGAGAAAAAAAAGCGATGAAACCTAAACACATCCTCCGTTCTCTGCCCTTTGTCCTCCTGACCCTGATCGCACTCCTGGCCGCTGGCTGCACCGGCCTGGCCACCCCCGCACCGTCGCCGGCTCCCGGCGCCGAACCGACCCCGCCCGCTGGCGGCGAGATCATGACCCTGTACATCGGCCCTGCCCTGGTCGAGTGTGCGTCCGTCGGCGTGAACCAATGCCTGCAAGTGAAGACCAGCGCCGATGGCGACTACCAGCTCTTCTACGACCCCATCCAGGGCTTCGACTACGAGCCAGGCTTCGACTACGAGATCAACGTCAGCCGCGTCGAGGTCGAAAACCCACCTACCGACGCCTCCAACTATCAGTACAACCTGGTCGCAGTCATCAGCAAGACCCCGGCTGTGGTGGCAGAGGCCAACCGGCTTCCGCTCGAGGGTCCCCTGTGGCAACTGGAAGCCATCGTCGCTGCCAACGGTCTCGCCCCCGTGTTGGCCGATTCTCAGGCGACGGCTCGATTTCAGGGCGGCGAGATCAACGGCAACGCCAGCTGCAACCAGTTCTTCGGCGCCTACCAACTGGACGGCGGCGCCCTGACTGTGACGGTGGGCGGCAGCACCATGATGGCCTGCCAACCGCCCGAACTCATGCAACAGGAAATCGCCTATCTCGCAGCCCTGGGGCAGGTCGCCTCCTTCGCCATCGACGGCGACCGCCTGATGCTGAAAGACGCCGACGGCAACGCCATCCTGCGCTACACCGCCCTCGTCTCACCCCCGCTGGTGGGCGCCAGTTGGAACATCACCGCCTACAACAACGGCCAGGGCGGGTTGACCAGCCCCCTCGCCGCGACCGCGATCACCCTCTTCCTGGCGGCTGATGGCACGGTGAGCGGCGCCGCCGGCTGCAACAACTACACCGGTGGCTACACCGTCGCCGACAACTCGATCACCATCGGCTCTCTGGCCACCACCCGCAAGATGTGCCTCGAACCACAGGGGCTGATGGAGCAGGAATTTGCCTTCGTCAACGCCCTGCAGCAGGCGGCGAGCTTCGAGATCCTGGGCAACGACCTGACCCTGCTCGACGCCGCCGGCGCCACGCTGGTGCAGGCGCAGGCCGTTGCCGCAGGCGGTCAGGAGGCGGGCGAGACGCCCCCTGCCGAGGCCACGCTCATCGGCCCCACCTGGCAGTGGGTAGGCTCGACCTACAGCGATGGCGTCGAGCAGACCGTCGCTGCCCCCACCTACACCGTTCAGTTTCTGCCCGATGGCTCGCTGGGTTTTCAGGCCGACTGCAATCGCGGCAGCGGCAGCTATCGGGTGGATGGCGACATCCTCGCCATCCAGCTGGGCGCTACGACCCTGGTCGCCTGCACGCCCGAATCGCTAGCCGACAAATTCCTGACCGAGCTTGACCAGGTCGCCGGCTTCGACATCCAAGATGGGATGCTGTACCTGAATCTGGCAGCCGACGCCGGGGCGATGCGCTTCGTCCAGGTCGGCGTCAAGAGCGAGGGCGAGACGCCCTCGGCCGGCGCCGAAGTCCCCTCCCTCGGCGACACCCTGGTGAACACGTCCTGGCGATGGCTGCAGACAGCCACGGCGACCGCGGTCATCGCCCCCACCTTCCCCGACCGCTACCGCCTGGCCTTCCAACCGGATGGTCGCATCAGCCTGGACGCTGACTGCAACACCGGCGGCGGCGTCTACAAGACCGATGGCATCGACCTCGGCCTCCAGGTTTCCATTCTCACCCGCGCCGTCTGCCCGAAAGGCTCCAAGAGCCAGACCTTCGTCGATCAACTCAACCGTGCGGCCTCGTTCGTCATCACCGGCGAAAACCTGATCATCACGCTCCAGGATGAGGCCGGGCAGATGAAGTTCGAGCCGCTCGCCCAGTAGTCGGCTCCGCCTCTACCGCCAACGAAAGGACGCAGACCCCCATCCGTCTGCGCCCTTTCGTTTTGGCCGGGTCAGGCCGCCAGCAGGGGATGGGGGGGGCGCAGGATGGCGATGACCTGGCCGGGGTTGACGAGAGCTGCTAAGTGATGCATACTCATGTCAACTCAAATGATGAGGCAACGGCGATGTCTGCATTCCTGACCGTCCGCGAAGTGGCGGAACTGACCAAGCTACACGAAATGACCATCCGTCGCTACATCCGCGCCGGCAAGCTGGAGGCCGTCCGCATTGGCAGGCAGATTCGCATCCCGCGCGCGGCTGTGGCCAGGCTGGTGGCGCCGGCGCAGCCGGTCGAGGCCGCGCCAGAGATGGCGCTGCGCGAGCCGGCGGTGGCCTATGAGACGCGACCGCGCTCACGGCCGCCGGTTTTGCTGCCTGCTCTGAGCGAGCAACTGGCGCGGCTGGACGAAGGCGACCTGGCCCAGGTGGCCGACCTGGTGCGCCGGTTGCACGAGGAGCAAGAAGAGCGGCTGAGACGAGAGAAGGCCGAACGCAAGGCGCTGGCCCGGAAAATCGTCGAGGAGTCGAAACTGATGACCGGTTCTTTGGCTCATCTGTCGCGTGATGAGATCTTCGCCCAATTCATGAATACTATCGAAGAAATTCGCCAGGATGCCATTGCCAGGGGCTATGCCATAGAGGGAGAATGGATCGGTGATTGACGAATTGCGCGCTGTATTCGATACAAATGTCTATGTCTCTGTCTTTCTGAGCAAGAATCAGGATAGCGCTGCTCAGAAATTATTCCGATTTTGGCGAGCAAAGACGTTTCTACTGCTCATCTGTGATCAACTCCTCGATGAAATCGTCGAGAAGCTGCTGGAGAAGCGTGTCGATCCGTTACGAATACGTTCCTTTCTTGTGGAATTGGGAGAGCTGGCCGCATGGATCACCGTGACGCCCGATGCCATCCTTCCTATCATCCTTGCTGACCCTGACGACGATGTGATCGTCGCCTGCGCGGTAGCCGGCAAGGCCGATTATCTCGTCAGCAACGACGGGCATTTCGATGTCTTGGGCGGACTGCACCGGGGCATTCGCATCGTCCGGCCTGTCCCATTCTTGTGGGCTGTGCGCCAGAGCCTGGGGGGGTAGACTGGCCCCGGTTCAGGCGGCGTATTGCCCGCCATAGCGCCGAGGGCAGTATCGACAAAAAAGGCCGCCGCGCAGTTTTTCTGCACGGCGGCCCGGTGGCGTTTCGGGGAGGCGAGGGCTAGGATTCCTGGTCGAAGTGGTCGGTTTCGGGCATCAGCAACTCGATCGGCGCCGTCTGCGATGATTCGTTGCCGTTGGTGCGCACGGCCTGGCCGCTGAATTGCTCCTGGACGGGGCGATTGCCAAAGCCAGAGCCAAAGGTGGGTTTCCACCAGGCCCATTCGGTGCAGGTGTTGCAGGGTTTGACGGCGTCGTACTGGCCCTCGATGTGTAGGCGGCGGAGCTGCTGCATCTTCGGCCCGTTCCAGTTTTTCATCACCCGCACTTCGCCATCAGGATCGATGACATTGCCCAGGTCGAAGTCCAGGTTGAAGTCGCGGTCGCACATCGCCAGCGAGCCATCCCAGTAGACATGGACGTGGTACCAGAGATTGGGGCAGGGGAAGCGGGCGGGGAGGGCTTTGTGGCCGTTGAGTTTGAGGGCGCTGATCTCCTCCACCTGGTCGCCCCAGGAGTCGAATGGCTTGACATGCACCAGATCGACGCCAGGCACGCCCTTCCATTTAGCCACGAACTCGACGGTCTCGTCTTTCGTGTTCGCCATCTCGATGATTTGCAGATTGACGAAAGTCTGGTAGCCGCCCTGGTGTTTCATCTCGACGAAACGGCGGATGTTCTCGTTGGTGCGCTCGAAATCGGCGTTGACGCGCACGCTTTCGTAGGTTTCGGGCCGGATGCCATCCTGGCACAGGTAGATGACGTTGAGGCCGGCGTCGAGCAGGCGGCGGGAGCGGTCTTCGCTCAGCATGGTGGCGTTGGTGCTGATCTCGGCCCGCAGCCCTTTCTCCTGGCAATAGGCCACCATGTCGAATATCCGTTTGTGCAGAAGCGGCTCGCCCCAGATGTGCAGCGTGGTCGCTTTTACGTGCGGGGCCATCTCATCCACAATCTGCTTGAACACCTCCCACTTCATGTAGCCATGCCGGCGGGTGATCTCCTTGCGTCCGGTGGGGCACATGATGCAGCCCAGGTTGCAGATATTGGTGGATTCGATATACATGCGGTCAGGCGGAGGCACGAAACGCGTCTGTCCCGTCTCGTAGGCCGCCCATTTTACCGGCCCCATCGCTTTGCGGCGATAGTGGCGCGATTTGTTGCGGACTTTTTCTTGAAACGAAAGCGGTTGGATGGTCATAAGCGATAGTTATTGGTTATTGGTTATTGGCGGTAATAACCAATAACCAATAACCGATTTCCCCCTAACTCCACGACGCCGCGCCGAAATAGGCGTCCTTGGTGCGGCGGAAGGCGCCAAAGAAGCCGGCTTTGGTCAGGGCGCTGCCCACTTTGCGGATGGGGGCCACGCGCGAGACGCTCCACAACAGATTGCCAGTGGTGTCGCCAAAACTCTGGCGGTACATGCGCCGCTTCTTGGCTTCCAGGAACCGCTCGCGGGCGCGGATGGCCATCTGGCTGAGGACATCGTCGCTCACGTCCGAGACATTCATGAACGGGGCGATTTCGGACAGATAGCTGTTGTAGTAGTAGCTCTTGGTGAAGTCGGCGTCGTATTTGGTTTCGGGGCGTTTTTGCAGCAGTTCTTCCCAGAGTTGGGTGCCCGGCATGGGGGTGGCGATCGAGAACATTGCTTCGCTCAGGTCCAGGCTGGCGGCAAACTCGATCGTCTCTTCCATGGTCTCGACCGTATCGCCCGGCAGGCCAAGAATGAAATAACCCTTGCTGTGGATGCCCGCTTCGTCCGTCCACCGCACCGCCTCGCGCACCTGGTTGAGGTTGATGTGCTTGGCCGTGCGTTTGAGCACCTCAGAGTTGCCACTCTCGATGCCGTAGTGAATCTGCCGGCAGCCGGCCTTGCGCATCTTCTTCAGCAGGTCGGGATTGACGCGGTCGACGCGGGCCAGACAGCGCCAAAGTACGTCCATTTTCTGCTCGATGAAGTGGTCCATGATGGCGTTAAGGCGCTTGACGTCGATGGTGAAGAGATCGTCGATGAAGTAGAAATTGCGCACCCCGTAGGTATCGATGATGTGTTGCAGCTCGGCGGTGATGTTTTCGGGGCTGCGCTGGTGGTAGGTGCGGCCGACGATGCCCTTGAAACAGAACGAACAGTTCCAGGGGCAACCGCGACTGCTGAGCACGGTCAGCATCGGTTCGCCATTAGGGGCGTAGAGGGGATATTTGTCCAGTTCGAAGAGATGGCGAGCGGGGAAAGGCAGCGCATCGAGGTCTTTGATCGCCGGGCGTTCGCCGCCGCTGATCAGTTCGCCGTCCTGCTTGTACCACAGCCCCTGGATCCCACCCCAGTTGCTTCCGCCCGCCCCCAACTCGTGCAGGAAATCGAGGAAGATGTGCTCGCCCCCACCGTAGACCAGATAATCAAGGTGCGGGTTGGCCAGGGTTTCGTAGGGCAACGAGGTGGCGTGCGGCCCGCCGATGATGGTGGTGACGCCGGTGGCCTCCTTTAGCATGGCCGCCGATGACTCGACGCTGGCGAAACTGGTCGTCATCGAGGTGAAGGCCACCAGGTCGGGCCGGAAAGCGATCACATCCTGGACTTCTTCTTCCAGGGGGCGCTGGGGGCGCAGACCAAAATCGAAGATGCGGCACTCGTGGCCATCCTGCTCGGCCACCGCCGCCAGATAGCCCAGCCCCAACGGCGGGTAGGCGTTGACCAACTCATTCCATTTGGGGCCAATGAAAGCGATTCGCATCGCGCGTTCCTCCTGAAGTGGATTGCAGACGTACCACCAGATGCTACCAGACGCAGATGACAAGTGCGTGAACGCCCCTGCGCCGGGCGATGAAAAGATCGAAAGCCGCCCGCTAGAGCAAGGCCTGGGCCTCGATCTTGCGGCGAAGTTCGGTCTTTTCGGCTTTGGGGACGAAGGTGTTGCGGGCGATGCGGAGGTTGCGGGGCAGGTTGAACCAGAAATCCCTGGTCTTCAGGCGGCGGATGATCGGCGATGGCCGCAGATAGAAGCTGCGATAGGCCTTGCGATACATTTCCTCCACCAGTTCTGCCGTCATCTCGCCCATCTCGTAGCGCGCCTTCTGCTCGAAGAAGACGTAGTCTTCCCAGTCTTTGAGCAACAGTCGCCCTTCGCGTTTGACCTGGCTGTAGACGGCCGTGCCGGGGTAGGGCGTCATCATGCTGAAATTGGCGATCAGCGGGTCCAGTTCGATGGCAAAGTTGATCGTGTCCTGCATGGTGTGGCGGTTTTCGCCAGGCAGCCCGATGATGAAGAAGCCGATGGTCTCCAACCCCACCTCTTTGCAGACCTTGAAGGCCTGGCGGATGGTGTCGTGGTCGACGTTCTTATCGATCTGCTTGAGGATCTCGGCGTTGCCGGTCTCGACGCCAAAGGCGGTGCGCTTCAGCCCTGCCTGCTTGAGCTTGCTCATCAGGTCGTAGTCGGCCAGGTTGGCGCGGATGCCGTTGACGAAAATCCAGGGCACATGGTTGAGTTGGTTGGTGATCAGCAAATCCGCCAGTTCGTGCAAGCGCTTTTTGCGGATGTTGGCGCTGTCGTCCAACACGCCGATCTCCTGTGCGCCCAGGTCCTCGACCAGATGACGCCACTCGGCCAGCACATTCTCGGGGGTGCGGCTGCGCCACTTGATCGGCATGATCGATTGTGAGCAGAAGGTGCAGCGGTAGGGGCAGCCGCGGCTCGTGAGGATGCTGAAGCTGCGGGCGCCATCGACATGGTCGGTGGCGGGCTGCAGGTTCGTGTACTTGTTCATCTTGAACAGATGATAGGCCGGCCAGGGCAGGCCATCCAGGTCGTTGATGGCCGGGCGATCGGGGTTGCGGTGCAGTTTGCCATCGGCGCTCTTGTAGGTGACGCCCAAAACGTCCTCCCACAGCCCTTTGGCCGGGTCCATCATCGCCGTGGCCGAGTAGTCTTCCTGGTCGCGCATGAAGACTTCGATCTTGTTGCAGATTTCCAGCCAGGCATCTTCGCCCTCCCCGCGCACCACCAGATCGACGTTGGCGTTCCGGGCCGACTCGAAATCCAGGTCTTCGGCGGCAACGCTGGGATGGGGGCCGCCGATGACGATGGGGACATCGTGCACGGCCTTGATCTGGGCGGCATGGCGCCAGGCCTGTTTGACCTGGGGGGTGTTGGCGGTGATGCCGACGACATGCGGGCGAAATTCCTGCATGAATTCTTCCAGTGACTGCTCTTCGATGTCGGCGTCGAAGATGCGGACCTCATCGCCCCGCCGCTCGGAGACGGCGCCCAGGTAGGCAAGGCCCAGGTGGGCGGTGGTGCGGGTGTCGATGGGCAGGCGGAAGCGAGGGTTGATGAGTGCAACACGCATGGCGTGAGACCTCTTGCTGAGTGAGAATGGAGGATAGCGCCCGAGATCACGGGCGCCATTCCCTGCGGACGGCGCTACAAACGGGCGGATTATAAGAGGCGGCGAAGATGACTGTCAAATTTTTATGAAGTGATTCATAAAAATTATGGCGTGGGTAGCCAAAACTCGGTTTGACAAACCCACCCCGCCGTGCTATCCTTGCCGCCATGTTGCACCCGGCCTTTGCCCCCCGTCCCAGGTATTTCGCCTCATCGCCAGACTGACCGGCCTGGACCTTCGGACGCGGGCATTCGCACCCCTCTCAGCCCCTGCCAAGCTCTCCACACCGGAGAGCTTTTTTGTTGGTTATTGGTAATTGGTTATTGATCGATCCCCAATAACCAATTACCAATAACCAATTACCAGTTACCTCTTCCCACCCCCATGAAACTCTCCATCGGCATCATCGGCGCCACCGGCTACACCGGCTTCGAGCTGTTGCAGATTCTCCACCGCCATCCCCATGCCCGCATCGCCTGGGCGACCTCGGAATCGTCCGTGGGCAAGCGGCTGAGCGAGCTCTACCCCACACCCGACGACACCCCCCTCATCCGGCAGGAGGAGGCGCCGCTGGCCGCGGCCGACGTTGTCTTTCTCTGCCTGCCGCATGTGGCCAGCATGGAGGCCGTGGCCCAGGTGCGGGCGGCGGGCGTGCGCGCCATCGATCTCTCGGCCGATTTCCGCCTGCCCGACCCGGCCGTCTACGAGCGCTGGTACGGCCACCGCCATACCCAGCCCGACCTGCTGGCCGAGGCCGTGTATGGGCTGTGCGAGACCAACCGGGCGCAGATTCGGGAGGCGATGCTGGTGGGGAACCCCGGCTGCTATCCCACCACCGTCAATCTCGGCCTCTGGCCGCTGGCGAAGGCCGGTGTGCTCGGCCCGCGCCTCATCGCCGACTCGAAATCTGGGGTCAGCGGCGCCGGTCGGGCGCTCAAACTGGCCTCGCACTTCGTCGAGGTCAACGAAAACCTCAGCCCCTACAGCATCGGCTACAGCCACCGCCACATTGCCGAGATGGAACTGGTGCTGGGGCCGCATGTGCCGGGCCTGAACGTCACCTTCTCGCCCCATCTGCTGCCGGTCAACCGCGGCATCCTCTCCACCCTCTATGTCGATGTCGATCCCACCCTCTCCCCCGCCGCCGTGCATGATCTCTACGCCGAAACCTATGCCGGCGAGCCGTTCATCCATCTCCTCCCGCCCGGCCAAACGGCCACACTCCGGCATACCGTCGGCAGCAATCGCTGCGCCATCGCCCTGACGCCCCTGCCCACGCCCGGCCAGTGGATTATCACCGCCAGCGAGGACAACCTGATCAAAGGCGCCAGCGGCCAGGCCGTGCAGAACATGAACCTGATGTTCGGGCTGGACGAAACGGCGGGGTTGGGGTGAGGGGGGCGTTCCGTGTTCCGTGGTGCGTGTTCCGTGAATCTGCTACGCAACACGCACCACGCAACAGAAAACGCACCTGATAACCAATTACCAATAACCAATCACTAATAACCAATTACCAAATATGAACAACAAACCCATCCACATGATCAAAATCGGCGGCAATCAGCTCGATGATCGGGAGTTTCTGGCCGGTTTCGTCGAGACGGTGCAGGCCATCCAAGAGAAGAACATCCGCCCGGTTATCGTCCACGGCGGGGGCCAGGAGATCGTGCGGCTGCACGACGAACTCGGCGTCCCCTTCGACACGGTGCAGGGCCTGCGCGTGACCACCGAGCAATCGTTGCGGCTGGTGAAGATGGCCTTGAACGGCATCGCCAACCTGCGCGTGGTGCGCTGGCTGGTCAACGGCGGCGTCGAGGCCATCGGTCTGAACGGCGTCGATTTGGGCCTGGTGCGGGTCGAGAAATACGAGCTGGAGGGCGTCGATCTGGGCCGGGTGGGCAAGGTGGTGCGCGTCCAGGCCGAGAAACTGACGCCGCTGCTCGAGGCCGGCCTCGTCCCTGTCATCTCGCCCATCAGTCTGGGGCTGGACGGCCTGAGCTACAACGTCAACGCCGACCATGTGGCCGAGGCCGTCGCCATTGCCCTGAAAGCGAGCAGCCTGGTGTTCATCACCAATGTGCCGGGGGTGCTGGTGGCCGGCCGGCCGATGCGCGTCCTCGCCTCCGACCAGATCGAAGACCTGATCTTCGGCCATTTCATCACCGGCGGGATGATCCCCAAAGTGCGGGCGGCGGCAGAAGCTGTGGCGCATGGCCTGCCAAATACCCTCATCACCGATCTGACTGCCTATGCCCAGGGCGAGGGCACCTTCATCGTCCAGCACTCCTGAGAGAAGCCATGAATCCCATCCTCGAACTCGACCAACAGTTTCTCGTCCCGGCCTACGCCCGCGCCCCCTTTGTGCTGGCGGGCGGCGAGGGCGTTTGGGTGGAGGATAGCGACGGCCATCGCTATCTCGACCTGGTGGCGGGGATCGCCGTCAATGCCCTGGGCTATGGCGACCCTGAAGTAGTGGCCGCCCTGCAGGAAGCCGCCACCAAACCCCTGCATTTCTCCAATCTCTATCTGAACGAGCCGATGGCCCGCCTGGCCGCCCGGCTGGTGGGCGTCACCTCGTTCGCCGGCCGCGTGCATTTCCAGAACAGCGGCGCCGAGAGCAACGAGGCGGCGATCAAGTTTGCGCGCAAGTGGGCGCGCGAGCACTTCGGCGACGGCAAGACGGATGTGGTAGCGTTCAGCGGCGGTTTTCATGGCCGCACGATGGGCGCGCTGGCGCTGACGCCCCGGCCCAAGTACCAGGACCCTTTCCGCCCGCTGATGCCCGGCGCCCGCATCGCCGCCTTCGACGACCTCGACAGCGCCGCCCAAGCCATCGACGATGGCGTGTGTGCGGTCGTGGTCGAGACGGTGCAGGGCGAAGGCGGCATCCACCCGGCCACGAACGAGTTCTTGGTGGGGCTGCGCGAGCTGACCCATCGGCACAACGCTCTGCTGATCCTGGACGAAGTGCAGTGCGGGGTGGGGCGCACCGGGACGTTCTGGGCCTACGAGCCATACGGCATCTTGCCCGACCTCCTCTGCGCGGCCAAGCCGCTGGCGGCCGGGCTGCCCATCGGCGCCGTCCTGGTCACAGAGCGCGTGGCCCAGGTCATCCATGCCGGTGACCACGGCACGACCTTTGCTGGCGGCCCCTTTGTCAGCGCGGTGGCGGATGTGGTGGTGCGCCGTATCAGCGATCCGGCCTTTCTCCGCCATGTGCAGGCCACCGGCGCCTATTTCAAGGAACGGCTGGAGGAGATCAACAGCCCGCACATCACCGAAGTGCGCGGGCGGGGGCTGATGCTGGGCGTGCAGCTCGACATCCCCGCCGCGCCCATCATCCAGGCGGGCTATCGCCATGGGCTGCTGCTGCTCAACGCTGGCCCCGATGTCCTCCGCCTTTTCCCACCCCTTGTCATCACCCCGGCCGAAGTCGATATCGCCGTCGAGCGGCTGGCGGCGGTGTTGGGGGAGAGGTGAGTGGCAGATGGCAGGTGGCAGGTCGCAAGTGGTCACGTTTCACGCCTCACGTTTCACGCCTCACGCCTCACGCCTCACGTTTCACGCCTCACGTTTCACGCCTCACGCTTCACGTTTCACGCCTCACGCCTCACGTTTCACGCCTCACGCCTCACGCCTCACGCCTCACGTTTCACGCCTCACGTTTCGCAATTCGCACTCCGCACTCCATCCATGCTCATCCGCCCCGCCGTCCCCGCTGACGTGCAGCCGATCTGCGATCTGGTGAACGGCTTCGCCGACCAGAACCTGATGCTGCACCGTACGCCCGGCCAGGTGCAACACGCGCTGCGCGACTTCCTGGTGGCGGAGGAGGACGGCCGGGTGGTAGGCTGCGGCTACCTGGCCTATCTCAGCCCCGACCTGGTCGAGATCCGTTCGCTGGCCGTGAGCAGCAGCGTCCAGGGCAGCGGCCTGGGCGGGCAGCTGGTGCAACGGCTGGTGGAGATGGCGCGGGCGCGTGGGGTCAGGCAGGTCTGCGCCCTCACCCTCGTCCCCGGCTTTTTCGCCCGCCAGGGTTTCGCGCGCGTCGACCGCTGGTCGATCAGCCCCAAAATCTGGGGGGAATGCGTCTATTGTCCGAAATTCCATGCTTGCGATGAGATTGCGGTGTTGAGGGTGGTTGGGGAGTAGATGGGTAGACAGGTAGATAAGTAGACAAGTAGACAAGTAGATAAGTAGACAAGGATAGTAGCAGATTATTGGCGGGACAACCTGCTTCAGCAGGTTTTCGCTATCAGACCGTGAATTCATTCACGGAAGCTATCAGACCGCGAATTCATTCACAGAGGCTTCCGCCAACTCGCCAATTCATGACCGCGAGCAGGTTGGCGTTATACTGTGATCGATAGACCAACCGACAGCGGAGTTCACCTATGCCATCACCTTTTCCGGGCATGGACCCGTATCTCGAAGGCCAGCTTTGGCCAGATGTCCATCATCGCCTCGCGACGCGCATCAGCAATGACCTGACGCCAGCGTTGCGCCCCCATTATGTCGCCCGCATCGAAACCCAGGTCATCATCGACCGCGGCGCCCGCGCCGACCTGGGCATCTTCTACCCCGATGTCAGCGTCCTCAGCCGTCCGCAGCCCATCCTGCACGAAGCGGCGGTGGACTACCAGCGCCAGGCCCAGCCCGCCCCGGCCCCGCCCCTCGCCGCTGTCATCACCCCGGCCTCGTTCTGGCTCCCCCTCTCCACCCAAGAGATGCGCACGGCCAACATCGAAATCCGCGAAACCGGCAGCGGCCGCCTGGTCACGGCCATCGAGATCCTCTCGCCCGCCAACAAACGGGCGCCGGGGCTGGAAAACTACCGCGCCAAGCGCGACCGGCTGATCGTCGACGGCGTCCATCTGCTCGAAATCGACCTCCTGCGTCGCGGCGAGCGGGCCGAGACCGACCCACTGGTGGTGCGATGCGACTACGTCATCTCGTTGGCGCGGGCGCGGGCGACGATGATGGAAGTCTGGCAAGTGGGCCTGGCCGAGAGCCTGCCGGTCGTCCCCGTCCCCCTGCTGGCCCCCGACCCCGACATCCCCCTCGACCTGCAAGCCGCCCTGGCGGCGATCTACGACGAAGCAGGTTACGACCTCTCCATCGACTACACCCAGTACCCGCCTCCCCCGCCCCTCCGCCCCGAAGACCACGAATGGCTGCGGGCGCTGCTGGCAGCCAAACAGGGGGTCGCACCGTGATCGCCCTGCTCGTCCTGGCTGATGGCGCCGTCTTCGAGGGGGAAGCCTTCGGGGCCGCGGCGACGACCGTGGCCGAGGTCGTCTTCAACACCAGCATGACCGGCTACCAGGAGATCATCACCGACCCTTCGTACCGCGGGCAGATGGTGGCGATGACGGCGCCGCATGTGGGCAACACCGGCGTCAACCCCGAAGATATCGAATCGGCCCGGCCCTGGCTCAGCGGCTTCATCGTGCGCGAACTCAGCCCGGTCGTCAGCAACTGGCGCGCGAGCGAGGCCCTGTCCGGCTATCTCGCCCGCCACGGCATCCCCGGCCTCAGCGAGATCGACACCCGCGCCCTCACCCGCCGCCTGCGTCAGACCGGCAGCCTGCACGGCGCCCTCTGCACCGACGGCAGCCGCAGCAGCGAGGAACTGCTGGCCCTGGCCCGCGGCTGGGGGGGAACCGAGGGCCGGGATTTGGTGCAGGAAGTGACTTGCGCGGCCCCGTATCGCTGGGAAGAAGAAAGCGACCCGGCTTGGATCGCGCAGCCAGACCTTTCAGGTTTTGCAAACCTGAAAGGTCTTGATTACCCCCACGTCGTCGCCTACGACTACGGCCTCAAATACAACATCCTCCGCCGCCTCACTGCCCACGGCTGCCGGGTGACGGTCGTCCCCGCCGCCACCCCCGCCGCCGCTGCCCTGACTCTGGCCCCGGATGGCGTCTTCCTCTCCAACGGCCCCGGCGACCCGGCCGGGCTGCCCTACGCCGCCCAGGCTGTGGCCGAACTGCTGCACCACGACCTGCCCATCTTTGGCATCTGCCTGGGCCACCAGATTTTGGGGCTGGCGGTGGGCGGCGAGACCTACAAACTCAAGTTCGGGCATCACGGCGGCAACCAGCCGGTGCGGGATTGCCAGAACGGGCGGGTGCAGATCACCAGCCAGAATCACAACTACGCCGTCCGGGCCGAGTCACTGCCGCCGGGCGCCGAGATCACCCACCTGAACCTGAACGACGGCACGGTGGAGGGGCTGCGGCTGCGCGATCGCCCCGTCTTCTCGGTGCAATACCATCCCGAGGCCTCGCCCGGCCCGCACGACGCCGATGACTTGTTTGCGCGCTTTGTGGCCGCTATGCTGCAGCGTCTCGCTTGACGAGACCTGTTACTGAAGGTTCTCCAGGTCGGCCAGGTCTTGCAGTCTTCCTGTCGCCTTTTTGTTCTTGCGCAGATTCTCGAGATCGATGAAGTCGACCAAAATACCATCGATCATCACCTGCGTCTTCGCCTCATAGCAGATGGCAAAGTCGACGCCTTCCAGCGTCGTTATCAAATCGATACGATTGGGGGCATAACCCAGCTGAATAATCTGGTTTGGAACGAGAAAGTCCTCTGCCCGTAACCCAAGCGAGCCAAAGCCGAATTGCTCCAGTGCTTTGACCATGGCTACCGCATTGCTTTTGTCCAACCACAGCCAAATATCGATGTCCTTGGTATATCTTGGATGGCCGTGCAGGGCCACCGCATATCCTCCAACGACAAGATAGCGGACATTGTTATCGTTTAATGATTGTAAAAACTCTTTGAAATCTCGGTTCAGCATGATATTTCCAGACGTGATATGAGTGTCTGATTTCTTCTAAGGCTGCGATACGGGTTTCATAAGCTTCGTTCTGCCAATAGGAAAAATCGCTTCCCTGCTGCCTTATCGAGATTATTGATACAGTTTTCGCTATTTTTCGCTCTTTTTTCATTTTGTGCAATTGGAACACACGACAGATTGAAAACGGCGCTGCTAGTTGGTGCCAGTGTACTATTCGTCGATATTCCTGTCAACTCAACAAAGGCTAGATCGTCAACAGCCGATTTGACCGGGAGTTGAAGACAATTCTAAAATGACCGTAGATTCGACCAAATTTTCGCACACAATTTCAACCAGAGGAAAGATCATGCCGCGGATCATCACCGCCACCGAGGCCAAAACACACATGGGTGCCATCCTCGATTGGGCAGTCGAGCACGAGGACGAGGTCATCGTCCAGGCGCACGGCCAGCCCAAAGCCGTCATCATCAGTTTCGCCGCCTATCAGAAGACGCGCAGCCAACAGGAAATCATGCGACGGCAGGCAGCCCTGGCGCGCCTGGAGGCGTTGGCGCAGCGGCAGGGAAGCAAGAATCAGGATCTGGGGCAGGCCGAGGCCGAGGCGCTGGCAGAGCGATTCAGCCGCGAGACCTTTGCCGACATGGTGGCAGAGGGTCAAGTCCAGTACGGCGGCTAGGGCCATGCGCGTTCTGCTCGACGCCAACATCTTCATCAGCTTTTTGCTCCATCCCGCCCGCCAAAGCCCCAGCAGCCGGCTGATCCGGGCGGCGCTGGCCGGACGCTTCACCTTGCTGTTGCCAGAGGCACTGCTGGCGGAATTCAGCGACCGCGCACGGAACAAGCCCTATCTGGCCGGGCGCATCACAGCGGCCGATCTCGAAGCCCTGGCTGCCATCCTCGGCGCCGTCGCCGAAACCGTGCCCGCCCTCACCACCCCCATCCCCGCCGTCACCCGCGACGCCAAAGACGATTACCTGCTCGCTTATGCTGTGGTGGGCGATGCCGATTTCCTGGTCACGGGCGATGCGGATTTGCTGGCGTTGGGCGAGGTGGGGAACATGCGGATCATGACGCCGCGGGTGTTTTTGGAATGGCTGGGGGGAGGGGTATGAGCTGCAAGCAATTCTGCCCACATCTGGCATAATAGCGCCGTAAGTGTCCGCCCACTCTGCACTTTGGCTCCCCATGTCCCCCTCCGCCCCCATGCCCGAACCGACCGCTGAATGGCAAGCGCTTATTGCTGATTTGGAGAGACAGCTCAGCAACAAGGTGCGCCTGCGTGAGCGACTGAAGAGCAAACTAACGCTGGCAGAGCCTGGCGAACAGGCCAGGTTGGAGATCCAAATTGAAAATCTGGAGGAGGAAATCCGGGGCCTGAAAGGCGAGTTGGATGAACTGCGCCAGCCAGGCCCTGGCGTAGTTATCACGAGAGTGCGTCCGCTGCCTGACGCTCCCTTCCTCGTTCCTTTCGTCCATAACCCCGACTTCGTGGGCAGGGATGAAGACCTGACCTTGCTGCACAATATGATTGCCGCCGGAGGCTCGCCAGTGGGCATCCGCCCTACAGGGCTGGTGGGGCTGGGCGGCATCGGCAAAACGCAACTAGCGGTGGAATACGCCCATACTCACCGCGCAGACTACCCCGGTGGCGTCTATTGGGTGAACGCCATCAACCCGCTGCTTGGCGAACTGGCCCACCTGGCCGAGCAATTGGGACTGGCCGGGATCGATACCCCGCGCGACCGGGCGGTGCAGGCCGTCTGGCAGTACCTGGACGCCCGGCCCGAGGCCCTGGTCATCTTTGACAATATGGTGGAGCCAAAGACGCTGAACCAGGTGGTCGTTCCTGGCCTGACTCCCGCCAACCTGCGCTGCCGCACCCTCTTCACAACCCGTCACCGCGACATCCCTCGCAACCTCCAGTCCTTCGAGGTGAAGGTGCTGCCTGAGTTAGCGGCCATGAGCCTGCTGCTGCGCGCTCGCCCAGAGGTGCTGCAGGAGCAGCATCCTGATTGGGGACAAGCTCGCGTGCTCTGCGCTTACCTAGGTTGGCTACCCTTGGCCGTGGAGCTAGCCGCGGCCTATCTGGGTGCTTACCCTGATGTATCGGTGAGGGATTATCTGGAGCGGCTGCGCGTTGAAGGCCGACTAGCTACTATCGATGATACTGAGATCACCGCGGCCGATCTGCCCACTCGCTACCACGAGATAGCCGCCCTCGTGTCGCAAGACCTTGCCGTTCAGCACCACATCGCCGTAAAGGCCACCCTGGAGACGCAGTGGCAACGCCTGGAGGATGAGGATGCGCGTTTGCTATTTCGCGTGGCCGGGCAGTTCCCCGAGGCATCGTGGATCCCCATTGCTCGCCTGGGTGTGCTCGCGGGCGTAGCGACTGCGGCCGGAAACGGCCGGCCCTCACCGCTGGGGTATGCCTTGCGCAAGCTGCACGCGATTTCATTGATCGAAGAACTGAGCGGCGAGCAACTCCGGCTGCACCCGCTAGTGCGGGAGTTCGCCGCCGGTCTGGGGAATAACGATCTGCGGCAGGGGATAATCAGGTGTGTGCTAAGGGCTTATGAGTCGTTTGCCAACCTAGAGGCGCAGGTGGCCGCGCGGGGCATCGCCTCTGTGCTCGATGACCTGCGCATGGGTTTAGCTCTTTGCCGGGCGAGTGGCGATGAGATCAAAGCTAGGCGCTTACGTAATCTTGAACACCCCCTGGATCGCGAGGCACATGCTTTGCGCAACTGGGATCCCAATGTCCGCTCAGTATTATTTGCTCAACAGGTACATAAGCGCACAGTCGAATTGGGAGTAGCGTCGTTGGTATCTATTGACGTCTATCGACGCCTTGTTTCTCAAGGCCAACCCTATCTCACCTTGCGGTGGTGCGTCAATAATGAATCGCCAGCGTTGGAACGTACTCTTGCTGGGCACGGTGCCGGAGTGCTAGCAGTGGCAGTGACGCCGGATGGACGACGGGCTATTTCTGCCTCAAATGACCACACACTTAAGATCTGGGATATGACCAGCGGATTGGAGGAACACACCCTGGTCGGACACAATGGATGGGTACGTGCAGTGGCCTTAACACCGGACGGACGCCGGATTGTTTCCGCTTCTGACGATCACACGCTCAAAATCTGGGATTTGGCCAGTGGCCGCGAGGAGCGCACAATTGCCGGTCACTCTGCGATTGTCCGATCCGTATCAGTAACAGCAGACGGACGGCGGATAGTTTGTGCCTCCGATGACCGTACGATCGGAGTCTGGGATCTGTTCAGTGGCCAAAAAGCACTTAGCCTGACTGGGCACACAGATCGTGTGCTGGCGGCAGCAATAACACCAGATGGACACAACGTGGTTTCTGCTTCGAATGATCGGACACTCAAGGTGTGGGATCTCACTAGCGGTCAGGAGAAGTGTACCCTCATTAGGCACAATGATAATGTGTGCGCAGTTGCGGTAACGTCGGACGGACGGCATGCGATCTCCGCTTCTGTCGATCACACTCTCAAGGTATGGGATCTTACCAGCTGCCAGGAAGAATTTACCCTCACGGGACATCTAAATTGGGTCAATGGCGTGGCAGCTATGCCGGATGGAAGACGAGCTATTTCTGCCTCTTCTGATCGATCCCTCAAGATTTGGGATCTGACCAATAAGCAATTGGAACATACTCTTACCGGCCACGGTGATAAGGTACGTGCGGTTGCAGTAACGCCCGACGGACGTTGGGCGATTTCCGCTTCAGATGATCGCACGCTCAAGATCTGGAATACTGCACTTCCCCTCAACGTAGATTCAACCAGTGGTTTAGAAAGGCGCAACTTCAGCGGCGGTCACAGTGACAAAGTGTTAGCAGTCGCAATCGCACCGAACCAGCGGCTTGCCATTTCCGCCTCGTTCGATCGAACAATTAAGGTTTGGGATATTTCGACTGCAGCTAGCACGGATCGATTTGACAGGCGGAGCAAAGTTGAGTACACACTCATCGGACATAGTGCAGCGGTACGGGCATTGGCGGTGACGCCTGATGGACGTCACTTGGTATCCGGTTCGTCTGATCACACGATCAAGATCTGGGATCTTCAGAACAGGCAGATAGAGCGCACCCTCATAGGGCATGAGAGTGGTGTCTGGTCGTTGTCAGTGACGACAGACGGACAGCGACTTGTCTCCGCGTCGGATGACCATACACTTAGGATTTGGAATTTGGCAACTGGTCGTGAAGAGTTTGTCCTTGTCGGGCATGGCGCCAGCATCTGGTCGGTGGCAGTGACCGCAGATGGACGATACGCAATCTCAGCTTCCAACGATCGTACGCTTCGTGTCTGGGATTTGGCAAATGGCCGTGAAATACGCTCGATCACTGGCCATGTCGATAGAGTGCGTGCAGTGGCAGTGGCCGCGGACGGTGGATTTGCCATTTCGGCCTCTAATGATCGGACTCTCAAGTTGTGGGACATAACCAGTGGTGAGCTAATACGTACCCTAATCGGACATTCGGGTTGGGTGAACTCAGTAGTGTTGACGACCAATGGGCGACGCGCATTCTCCGCCGCAAATGATCGCACACTCAGAGTCTGGGAACCAGCAACAGGGCGCGAGTTAGCTTCAATTCACCTAGAGGCGTCGCTACCATGTGTAGCCATAGCTCCCGATGGCATTACGATCGTGACAGGCGACGAAGCGGGGAATGTTTATTGCTTGGAATACGTGGAACCTCCCGCAGCATGAATCACCCCATGCTCACCATCCACAAAACCACCCCCGCCGGCAGCCCCGCCGCCACCTACCCCGCCTGGCTGCTGGACGACGGCGACCCGCTGCTGGTGCTGGCGCAGTGGACGCGGCCCACCCTGGCCCTGCCCTACGTCACCTTCGCCCAGGGCGACCTGCTGATCGAGACCTTCTACCGCGACCGCCCCTACAACATCTTCAGCCTCTACCACGGCGCCGGCATCGAGGACGACCTGGGGGAACGGGTAGAACGCGGCCGCCGTCCTATGGCTGCAACCGATTTCGACGCCGTCTTCAGCCACTGGCGCCGGGTCTTGGCGCTGGATGGCCGGCTCAAAGGCCACTACATCAACATCTCCGCCCCCGCCGTCTTCGACCCCGCCGCCCGCACCCTCATCTGGCGCGACCTGGCCCTCGACATCTGGGCGCCCGCTGCTGGCGACCCCCTGCTCCTGGACGAAGACGAGTACGCCGCCCTCGGCCTGGCCGCCTCCGACCCCGCCCTCCACCAACAAGTGCAGCAGGCCGTCGCCCACCTCTGGCAGCAGGCCACCCTGCGGAGCGGCCCTTTTGCGCCCTGACATGGCTGCACCTCCCCGCCCATGCGCCCCCAGTCGTCCACCGCCCAACTCCTCAACCTCCTCCTCATCGCCGTCCTCATTCTCGCCGGCCTGTCTTTGATCGGCCTGGCCGCGGGCCTCTTCGCCTACTCCGGCGTCGCCGCCACCCTGCCCTCGCCGCAGGAACTGCAAGACCGCGCCAACACCTTCAAATCCACCGCCATCTACGACCGCAACGGCGGGCTGCTGTACGAAATCTTCCCCAGCGACGCCGGCCGGCGCATCCTCGTCCCCCTGGCCAGCATCAGCCCCAACCTGATCAACGCCGTCCTCGCCACCGAAGACCCCAACTTCTACCGCCATCCCGGCGTCGACCCGTCCGGCGTCGCCCGCGCCCTTTACTACGCCCTGCGCCGCGACAGCCGTCTGCCCGGCGGCAGCGGCATCCCCCAGCAGCTTGTCAAGCTCACCTACCTCAGCGCCGATAAGACCCTCACCCGCAAACTCAAAGAGGCGGTGCTGGCCATCGAGATCAGCCGCCGCTACGACAAAGACAAGGTGCTGGAGATCTACCTCAACCACATCTTCTACGGCAACCTGGCCTATGGCGCCGAAGCCGCCAGCCAGACCTACTTCGCCAAACCCGCCAGCGACCTGACCCTGGCCGAGGCCTCGCTCATCGCCGGCATCGCCCAATACCCGGCCCTGTACGACCCCTACACCAACTGGGAGGCCGCCCGCGCCCGCCAGGGCGATGTGCTGCGGCTGATGGTGGAACACGGCTTCATCACGCCCGCTGAGGCCACCGCCGCCTGGATGGAATGGAAAGACCGCGACCCGGCCGGCCTGCTGGCCCCGCGCCGCGCCGATTTCCCCGCCCCCCACTTCGTCCTCTGGGTGCGCCAGCAGCTCGAGGACCAGTACGGCCCCGAAATCGTCAGCAAGGGCGGGCTGCGCGTCGCCACCACCCTCGACCCCGCGCTCCAGCGCCAGGCCGAACTGGCCGTGAGCGATGGCGTGAAGCAGTTGCAGGAGCGCGGGGTCAACGCCCGCAACGCCGCCCTCGTTGCCCTCGACCCCGCCAGCGGCGAAATCCTGGCCCTGGTCGGCTCGCCCGACTACAACGACGCCGCCAGCAGCGGCCAGGTCAACATGGCCGTGCAGCCGCGGCAGACCGGCAGCGTCATCAAACCGCTCACCTACCTGGCCGCGTTCGAGCGCCCCACCGACTACTGGACCCCCGCCACCGTCATCCAGGACGAGCCGACCGCTTTCCCCGATGGCGCCGGCCGCCCGCCCTACACGCCCAAGAACTACGACGGCCGCTTCCACGGCCCGGTCAGCGTGCGCTCGGCCCTGGCCAACAGCTACAACATCCCCGCCGTCAAAGCCTTGCAACATGTCGGCATCCCCGCCCTGACGGAAGTCGCCGCCCGGCTGGGCATCAGCACCTTGACGAGAGAAGACTACGGCCTCTCGCTCACCCTGGGTGGGGGCGAGGTCAGTCCGCTGGAGATGACGGCCGCCTTCGCCGCCTTTGCCAACGGCGGCTTTGCCGTCGATCCCCACGCCATCCTCACCGTCCAGAACGAAGACGGCGACCTGCTCTTCGATGGCAGGCAGCCGACCCGCCGGCCCGCTATCGCCCCCGAACACGCCTACCTCATCACCTCCATCCTCAGCGATGCCGAGGCGCGGCGCCCGGCCTTCGGCGCTTCAGCCCGCTGGCTGGAATTGCCCGACCGCCCGGCGGCAGCCAAGACCGGCACCACCGACGACTGGCGCGACGGCTGGACCGTGGGCTACACCCCTTCGTTGGTCGCGGGCGTGTGGGTGGGCAACGCCGACAACACACCCATGTCAAAAGATGGCAGCGGGGCCATCACCGCCGCTCCCATCTGGCGGCAATTCATGCAGCTTGCCCACGAGGGCCGCCCGGTGCAGGCTTTCGCCCGCCCGCCCGGCGTGATCGACCTCGAGATCTGCGCCGACACCGGCGCCCAGCCTGGCCCCGACTGCCCCAACCGCCGGCCCGAGGTCTTCGAAGCCGACCAACCGCCGCCTGCGGCCCCATGAGAAGCGGGACGGAGGGAGGGAGGGACGGAGGGAGGGAGGGACGGAGGGAGGGAGGGAGGGACGGAGGGA
>JAIBAP010000085.1 GCA_019695115.1 Caldilineales bacterium
CATCCCTCCATGACTCAATAGACAGAGTGACCAGACGCCTCCATTCTACGCCGATTTTGTCCTTCTGTGCTCCCGACTATTCAGTTGTCAATGTGCTTTATATTACATTTCACTGCCAAAGTCGAGTTACTGCTCCAGCATTTCGAAGACACTGGCCAGATCTTCACCCCAGATGCGCTGCGGCTGGCCTACGACCTGACCCAGGGTCAGCCGTGGCTGGTCAACGCGCTGGCGCGCCAGGCGGTGCAGGTGGTTGCGCCTGAACCGGCGCAGTCGGTGGATGTGGCGGTGATCGCACAGGCCAAAGGGTTGTTGATCCAACACCGAGATGCCCAATTCGGCAACCTGATCGAGCGATTGCACGAAGAACGCGTACGCCAGGTGATCGAACCACTGCTGGCCGGTCGCGCATTGGCTGGTATCGCAATTGAGCATTTTCACTTCGCACTCGACTTGGGATTGGTGCGCCGGAATCCGGCTGGCGGGCTGATGTTCGCTAATCCGATCTACCGCGAGATCATGGCACAGGAGTTGACCTGCCAGTGATTTGGAACTGCCCCGGCGTCCAGCGCGCCGTGAGTGAAGGAAGCAATCTCCAAATCGCATGAGAAAGTCGGGGATTGCTTACTTCGCTTCACTCAGTACCCTACGACCGCGCAATGACAGACAAGGTGAACTCTTAGCCCCACCCCACCTTTGCCGTCACGGCGACGTCCGCATCTGGTCGCGTGGGAACAGCGTCACCAGGCGCAAGTTGTTCATCCCCAGCAACTGCATCAACAGCCGCTCCAGCCCGATGGCGAAGCCGCCATGCGGGGGCATACCATAGCGAAAGGCTTCCAGATAGGTGGCAAAGGGTTCCGGCGCATAGCCCGCCCGCGCCAGCGCCGCCAGATAGTCGTCGTAGCCGTGCAGCCGCTGGCCGCCGGTGATCAGTTCGGTGCCGCGGAAGAGCAGGTCGAATGAGTTCGAGTAGGCGGGCCGGGCCGGGTCGGGGTGGGTGTAGAACGGCCGCTTGACCATGGGATAGCCGGTCACGAACAGGAAATCGCTGCCGTGCGTCTCCTGCGCCCAGGCGCCCAGCCAGCGCTCGTCCTGTGGCGAGAGGTCCGGCTCGCCGCGCACATCCACGCCGTGCCGCTCGAAGATGAACTGTTGGGCGTCGGCGAAGTGGATGTGAGGGATGGCAGCCGGCGCCGAGGGCAGGTCGGCTTCCAGCAGGGCCAGCTCGGCCGCATAACCCGTGCGCAGGCTTTCGAGGATGCCTGCCACCACATCGCGCGCCATCGCCATCACCGTGAAATGGTTCTCGATGAAGCCGAATTCGACATCCAGGCTGACGTATTCGTTGACATGGCGGGTGGTGTCGTGCGGTTCGGCGCGGAAGACCGGCCCGACCTCGAACACACGCTCGAAGACGCCAACCATGATCTGCTTGTAGAACTGCGGGCTTTGGGCCAGGTAGGCCGGGCGGCCAAAATAATCGAGCTTGAAGACATTGGCCCCACTTTCGGTGGCCGAGGCGACGATCTTGGGCGTCTGGATCTCGGTGAAACCGCGCGGCGTCAGGGTGGCCCGAAAGCCCGCCATCGCCCCGGCCGCCAGCCGGAAGATGGCACGGCGGGTGGGGTGGCGGTTGGCCGTGACGGCGTGATCCAGCAGGGTGGGGAGGGCCGCCTTGAGCGTCCGTTTGTTGATCGGCACGGGCAGGTCTTCAGCCACCGGCGAGATGATCTCGAGGCGCAGGTCGTGCAGTTCATAGCCGCCGGGGGCCTGGGCCTCGCTCACCACCTCGCCTTCGAGCAGGATGACGGTCTCGGGGCCGAGGCCGGCCGCCAGGAGCGGGGCGAGGTCGGTCTCGTTCTCGGTCACGGCCTGCACCGTGCCCCAGCCATCGCGCAGGATGAGGAAATCGACGCCGCCCAGGCGACGCAGGTTGTGAACCCAGCCCGCCAGACGGACGCGCTGGCCGATGTGGGCGCTGACTTGGGTGGTGAGGATGCGATGTTTCATGACGAGAATGCTTTGCCTGCCAAAGGGTCTCCTGGCCGGTGGGCTGTGGGCAAGGGGTGGGAATGGGACGCTACTTGCTGGCCGCGCTTGAAGACGGCTTCGACCAGGTTGGCGCCGTAGCGATAACTGAGGTCGCGGTAGTCGTCGCTGTCGAGGAGGAGGAAGTCGGCCTGGTAGCCGGGGGCGAGCGCGCCGACGTATCGGCCCAAACCGATGGCATGGGCGGCGTTGATCGTGGCTGCCGTCAGGGCCTCAGCCGGGGTCAGGCGCATGAAGCGGGTTGCCAGGGCCATCATCAGCGGCATCGATTCGCACCAGGTGGTGCCGGGGTTGAGGTCGGTGGCCAGGGCCAGGGCGCCGCCGTACTCGATCAGCTGGCGGGCCGGGGCGAAGTGCGTCTGACCAAGACCGAACGGCGTGCCCGGCAGGACGACGCCGATCACGGGCGAGGCGGCCAGGAGACGCAGTTCGTCATCGCCGGTTCGCACCAGGTGATCGACCGAGGTCGCGCCCATCTCCACCGCCAGGCTCACCCCGCCCATCGGCTCGAACTCATCGACGTGCAGCTTGAGGGCCAGACCGTGCTGTTTGGCCGCCTCGAGGAGGCGCCGCGTCTGGGCCAGATCGAAGACCCCGCGCTCGCAGAAGACATCACCGAAGTGGACGCCCCGCTGCTGGTAGCTGCGGCCATCCTCTGCCGTGACGGTGTAGATGGTGTAGGCCAGTTCGGGCAGAACTTCCTCGACCAGATAATCGACATAGGCATCGGTCGCGCCGCGAAATTCGGGCGGGACGGCGTGCGCCGCCAGCAGGGTGGGGACCAGATCCAGCGGATGCCGTTCTTCGAGGATGGCGATGGCGTCCAACTGTTTGCGCTCGTCCTCCAGGCTGAGGCCGTAGCCGGTCTTGATCTCGGCTGTGGTCGTGCCGTGGGCCATCATGCGGTCGAGACGAGGCAGGGTTTCGTCCACAAGCTGCTGGAGCGAGGCGGCGCGGGTGGCGGCGACGGTGGCGAGGATGCCTCCGCCCGCGGCCAGGATTTCCATGTACGTCGCCCCCGCCAGCCGCTGCTCGAACTCGTGGCGGCGGTTGCCGGCCCAGACGGCATGGGTGTGGGGATCGACAAAGCCCGGCGTCACGCAGCGGCCGCTGGCGTCGAAGGTTTGGGAGGGTTCATAAAGATGCTCGATCTCATCCTGCGGCCCGACCGCCGCCACTCTCCCGCCGGCGACGGCCAGCGCCGCCTCTTTGATCCGGTGCACCTGCCGCATGACCGGCCCGCGCGCCGCCTCTCCGCCGGCCGGCGTCGCTAGTTCGCCGATGTGGGTGACGAGGAGATCGATGGGCGTCCTGGTTGCGTTCATCCTCCCATTGTAACGCAAACCGCCGGATTGCAGGAGTAGCAGCCCGGCGGCGTGGCAGAACCCGATTCGTGCGATTCGTCCATTCGTGATCAAGACCAGAAGCCGTGGGGCGCGACCGGCGACAGCGATCAACGGCAGCTACGCGCCGGCACATCCTGCACCGGGGCCAGGGTCAGGCCGCTGGCGCCGTGCGTCCAGATGTTGGGGAAGGATGGGACCTCGTCGGTCTCGACCCAGAAGTAGATGCGGTTGTCGGGGTTGTTGGCGAAGCTGACATCGACGCCGTCGAAATCAAAGCGGAGCCAGGTGCGGCCGGCCTCGGCGGTGGGGCGGGCGACGGCGACGGGCGCCTGGGAGTGAGGTTGGGCGGGGCCGTTGTTCATCGCCCATCGCAACCGCACCGTGAGCGGCTGCGGGACGGCCGGCCCCAGGGCCGCAAGGGTGGCTTGCTTGAAGAGATAGGCGCTGATGTTGGCCCGTGGCGCCGTGGTGACGGGTGCGCCGTCCAACGGCCAGACGATTTCCACTTTGGCATCCAAGCTGTCGGGGAGTTGCGCCAGCACGGCGGTGGGGAGGTCTTTGTTGGGGGCCAGGGTGCGGGCGTCGGCGCCGTGCGTCCAGATGTTGGGCCGGGTCTCCAGGCCATCGACGGTGACAAAGAAGTTGAATTTGTTCTTGGGGTCGCGGGCGGCGCCCACGTCGATGTTGTTGAAGTCCCAGACGGTGAAGCTGCGGCCCTTCTCTTGGGCGGGACGGGGTGTGCCGATGGCGACGGGTCGCGCCGGTTCGTTGTTCAGGGCTTGCCAGAGCCGCACGACGCCATCGAACGCGCAGGCGACGGGGTTCAGGGCTTCGTCTTCGTAGAGATGGGCGGTGATGTTGGCCAGCCGCGCTTCGGTCACGCTGGCGCTGTCGTGCGGCCAGACGATCTCGACCTTGGCGATGATGGGGCCGGCCGGGGTGGCGGTGGGCGCCGGCGAGGGGGTGGGCGTGGGGGTGCGGGTGCGAGTGGGGCGTGGGGTGCGGGTGGGCGTTGAGGTGGGGGCCGAGGTGGGCGTGGGGGTTAGCGTGGCGGTGGCGGCCGGGGGGACAGGACGACAGGGGCCGCCGTCGAAGCTATCCACCATGCCCGCTTCGTAGGCCGTCACATAGATGCGGTTGTCCCAGACGGCGATGCCCTGGCCGCCGTGGTCGGCGCCTTGCGCGGCCAGGGGCAGCTCGCCCACCAGTTCGCCGCTGGCGGCGTCGATGACCATCAGACGGTCGCCGGCTGCATCCACGGCCAGGACCTGGCCGGTCGTGGGGTTGTAGGCCAGGGCATAGGGCGCGGCCGGCAGGGCGAAGCGGGCATCTTCCTGGCCGCTGACCGGGTCGAGGACGCTGATGCTGCGGCCGTTGCGGCTGCCGACGAAGAGCCGGTCGCCGGCCTGGTCGCTGGCGAGGCCGAAGGCGTCGCCGCCAGCGATGGGGCCAAAGGTGGACGTGACCGCCTCGGTGGCCCCGACCGGGTAGCTGAGGACCGTGACCATGCCGTTGAGGTGGCTGATAAAGGCGCCGCCAGCGCTGGCGGCGGCCAATGCCGGCACCGAGCCGACGGTGACGATGGGCGGGAAGGTCGGCCCGGCCAGGTCGAAGACGCTGACCATGTCTTCATCGAAGCTGACGACGAAGAGCCTGCCGCCGCCAGCGGCCACACCCCAGGGCAAATCGCCCACGCCCAGGCTATCGATCTGGCGGCGGGCGGCAAGATCGATGACGCTGACCGAGGCGCTGTCGCGATGGGCCATGTAGGCCCGGCCGTTGGCCAGGGCCACGCCGTTGGCGCCTTCACCGTCGGTTGGGATCGTGATCACCCCGTCCTGGCCGAGGAAGACCAGGCTGCCATCGCTCTGCAGGCCGACGACGACCCCATCCGGCCCGGCTGCCACGCCCTTGGGCCTATCGCCGACCACTACACGGTCGAGCGGCCGGGGCAGGCAGGCATTGGGGGTGGGCGTGGCGGTGGGGGTGATGGTGGCGGTGGGCGATGGCGTGGGCGTGACCGTGGCGGTGCTGGTGGGCGATGGCGTGGGGGTGGCAGAAGGGGTAGGGGAAGGGGTGTCGGTAGGCGTGGGTGTGGGTGTGGCGGTGGGCGTCTCGGTGGGGGTGTCGGTGGGGGTGGGCGGCGAGACGACGACCGGGAGATCGGCCATCCGGCCCCAACGCAGGGCGGCGGCGCTATCGCTGACCCAGGCGCCGGCCTCGTCCAGGCAGCAGATGGCCAGCCAGTTGCCGCTGCCGTCTTTGCCGAGGACGCTGAACTTGTCGCCGGCCTGGGCCGTGGCGATGGTGGGGAAGTTGGCGCCGGGGCCGCGGCGAAGCCGGGCCTGGGCGGCGGTGATCTCGACGTAGGGCGTGGGTGTGGCGGTAGGGGTGGCGGTGGGGGTGGGTGTGGCGGAGGGGGTTGGGGTGGGCGTCGGGGTGCGGGTGGGGGTAGGGGTGAAGGTGCGGGTGGCCGTGGGGGTCGGCGTGGCGGTGGGCGTGGCGGTGGAGGTTGGCGTCAGGGTGGGCGTGGGGGTGGAGGTGTTGAGGAGGATCTCCAAAACCGGGCGCAGGGCCTGGCTGTTTTCGCTGCTCGCCAGCGAATAGGCTTTGATCACATCGCTGTGGCTGCGCAAGATGAGGCCGAAGTTGCCGGCGGGGTGCGCGGCCCACTCTTGCACCCATTGTGTGACCGGCAGTTGCACCTTGCTGCCCAGCGTCATCGTGACCGCCAGCAAGGGCGGGGCCGCGTCCGCTTCGCCGAGCGCGCCGGGCCGTTCCCAGGGTTGGGGTTGGCCGCCGGGTTGGGCGAAGGTGTAGTTGGCATCGGCCGACCACGGCCGCAACAGCCGGGAGACGGTGAGGACGAAATCATAGGGCCAGGAGTCGGCGCGGGCCAGGGTCAGGGTGGCGCTGTGAATGTCGGCGTTGGCAGGCAGCCGGCTGAGGTCGAAGGCGACCAGCCCGGCTTGAACGTTGTCGATGCGGAGGCCGAGGATGGGCGTCGTGGCCGCCGAGCTTTGCGGCGTCTTGAGCTTGTCGATGAAGGTGTCGGTGACGCCCCGATAGCCATCGGCGTCTTGCTGGAGGCGGAAGTAGACAGCCGGGCCGGGGGTGGGGGTGCGGGTGACGGTGGGAACCCGGCTGGGCGAGGGGGTGGCGGGGGTGGCGGAGGCGGGGACGGCAAGGACGGTGGGGTTGAGGGTGGGGACGGGCGTCACCGTGATCGTGGCCGCGGCCAGGGGTTTCACCACCACGCTGTGGAAAATATCATCGACGCCGTCGGCGCGGCGCAGGCTGAGGTCGAAACCGGTCGCCCGGCTGTTGGGGTTGGCTTTGGGCAGCCGATTCTTGAAGGCGGCATCGTCCAGCCGGAAGGTGATATCCTTCCATTGCCCGCTGCCGCCCAAGACCACCTCATCCTTCCACTTCTTCTCCCCGCTGCGGCTGTCGTACCACAGTTCCCACCGGCTGCCTTTTGCACCGGCGTCGCCGTCGAAATAGGTCACGGTCACATCGGCGCCGCTGATGCGGTCGGCGAAGTCGCTGGCGATGTCGAGATTGATGTACGGCCAGTTGGTGGTCGTGCGGCGGGCGAATTCCCCGCGCCAGTCGGAGGCGGGGCCGATGTCGAAGACGGCGGTCTCTTTGTCAATGGCATTGACTGCGGCCTGGGCGCTGGCATTGGCGGCAGCTTCAGCGGTGGCGGTGGCCTGGGCGCTGGCGGCGGTCAGGCCGCTGGCGGGAGCTTGGCCGCCGGGGATGATATAGGGCAGCGTCTCCAATTCGGACGTCAGATACCAGCTGTAGTCGTAAATGTCGGGGCATTGACCGTCGCCCTCTTTCACCGGCCAGGGGCCGCGGAAGGCGATCCAGACATCGGGGGTGGTGAAGGCCGACTTGCCGGCGTAGGTGTTGAAGAAACGCCATGGTTCGGCAAAGCGGACATTGCCGATGTCGCTGACCTGGCCGTTTGTGATCCTGTCGTTGAAGGGAAGGATGTAGTCGGCGCCTTTGTCCAGCCCGTTCAGCATCGCCCACCAGGTGAAGGCTTCGGTTGGGATCGGCGGCTGGCGACCGGTTTTGTCGTAGCGGTTGTTGAACTCGAAGCCGATGGGGACATGGTCGCGGTTGACCGGTAGCGCCGCCCATTGGGTGATATAGGCCATCGCGCTCGTGGGCGATTGGTTGCTGAAGGTTGGGTCGGTGATATAGCCCCAGTAACAGACGCCACTCGCGCGACCGCGGTTGTCACGGAAGTCGCTGGTGAGCGAGGTGGTCATCAAGCCAATGCGCAATGCCGCCGCCCGTTGCACCACCTGCGCCCGCGAGTCTTCGGCAAAGGCCGCCGCCAGGTTGGTGAGCAAGGGTTTCTTGCCGGCAAAGGCGCGCGCGTGCGCCTCTAGGATGGCGATGTGGTAGTCTCGCCACTTCTCAGTGGTGTAACCGGCGTCTTCATAGGCCTTTTGCTGCGCACTCTTGTCGCAGACCACATCCGTCCCCGGCCAGGGCACCGGCTCGGCCGCATAGCCCAACCCGATCTCGACGGCGGCGATCTTGGGGTTGTCCCGATACCGCTCGCCCAGGTCTTGAATCAACTTGAGCCGGGCCTCCTTGACTGCGGGCGCCAGATAGTTCAGTTGCAGGCCGCGCTCGCTCCGGTGATCGGTGCAGCCGGTAGGCGTCACTGCGATCGGCTGCGCTTCCGGCTTCAGTGCCCAGGCCGGCGCGCAGGCATCCCCACGAAACAGGTTGTTGACTTCGGCGGCCTCGCAACGCACCACCACCCGCAGGATGACGGGCTTGGTCATGCGCGCAAGCGGCCCATCGATGGCGTTCCAGTTGCGCCCGCCCTTGGTGGCATCCTCGATCTGGCGCCAGGCGATGAAGAGATGGCTGCCGACGGCCCAGGCGGTCGTGTTGGCCACGGGAGTGTTCGGGTTGTCGTAGCCTACATACATGCCCGGCTGCAGCAGTTCCAGCGGGGCTTCGACCAGTTCGGGCGTGGGTGTGGCCGAGGGTGTGGGCGAAAGGGCCGGGGCGGTAACCGTTGGCGTCGGCGTTGCCGTTGCTGGTGGCAGGGTGGGTGTGGGCGATGGCGGGGGCGGGGGATTGAAGATGCGCCAGAGCAGCCCGCAAACCAGCAGCATCCCCACCAGCACGAGCAGCAGGAAGAGGAGATAGCGCCGCGAGGGGGATGGAGCGCCGGCAGGTGATGTCATGGGGGATGGCCCTGGCGATGACGAACAGCGTGACCCTGCTTGACAGGCCCAAAACAGCGATGCAAGAACGGCAGGAAGGCGAAACTCTATCGACTTTCGGCCCGATTATAAGGGAATCGAAATAACCGCGCAACTGGCTTTGCGGCGCGGGCAGCCGCTCGCGGCCCTCACCCACCCACAGTCGGTTTTTCGAGGATGCAGTAGATGTTGAAGGTTACATATTCGGCGATCCAGGGCAGGCGACCCAGCCCGGCCAGCAGCCTGCCCCCGGGTGTTTCGCTGCGATTCGTCTGGAAAAAGATGATCCGCAGGCCCGATTCACGGAACAGCCGCCGGTAGTCGGCCAGCCGCAGCCCGTTCAGCCCCAGGTCTGGCAGGGCGGCGATGGGCTGGCGACGGCGGCGGTTGACATGGGCGATCAGGCGGCGTTCGCCCATGAGCACATGCGCCCACGGCAGCCGTACCCCCAGCCGCACGGCGTCGTGGTCGCCAAACGGGCTGCGGTAGAGCGGCCCGAACCCGGCATACACCCGGCCGCCCGGCGCCAACCGCCGCCCCATCTCGGCCAACATGCCCTGCAAGTCCAGGATGTGCTCGAACGAATCCTTGGACACGATGACATCGAAGCGGTCGGGCGGCCACTGGGCGAGATCGAGACAGTGAAACGAGACGCGGCCTTGCAGGTCGGGCCGCTCCTGGGCCAGATAAGCGCGGGCGAAGTCGATCAGCCGGGCGTTGAGGTCCAGCCCCACCACCTCTTGGGCGCCGGCCGCCGCCATATCCAGGCAGAGACTGCCGTGCCCACAGCCCACATCCAGGGCGCGCCGGCCCCTGAAATCAGGCGCGCCGCCGAAGCGAGACCAAAACCGGGGATTGCTGTGCTCGCCACGAGCGAAATAGTCCCGATCGGCCTGGCTCAGTTCCATCACCATGCTTCCCTGCCGCGCTGCCGGGTCTCAACCGGTGTGGCGCATCCGCACCACCACCGACACGGTGTGGCGCAGAATCTGCACATCCAGCCAGAACGAACGCGCCTCGATATAGGCCAGGTCCCAACGCACGATGTCGGCGAAGGGGATGCTGCTGCGCCCGTTCACTTGGGCCAGGCCGGTCAGCCCGGGCAAGACCGACAGCCGGGGCAGGAAATGGTCGTAATAGGCCTCGGCTTCGTAGTCCAGCGATGGCCGCGGCCCCACCAGGCTCATTTGCCCGGCCAGGACGTTGAAAAGCTGCGGCAGTTCGTCCAGGCTGGTCTTGCGCAGGATGCGGCCGACGCGGGTGATGACGGCGCCGTTGCCGGTGGGTTTCAGCAAGCCGCCGTTGCTGCGCGGCCCCTGGGTGATCTCCCCACGGATGACGGCCTGGGCAAAGGCCCGGTGCGCCGCCGCGTGATCCATGTCCGCCCGCATCGAGCGGAATTTGTAGAAAGCGAAGACCCTGCCCCCTAACCCCACCCGTCGCTGGCTGATGATGACCGGCCCGCCGTCGTCCAGTTTGATGGCCAGGGCGATGATCAGCAGCAAGGGCGAGAGGATGATCAATGCCGTCGCCGCCACGATCAGGTCGAGACCCCGCTTGGCCCAACGGTAGGCCGGGGGGGCGGACGCCGGCGCGACCAACGGCGTCGCCAGGGCGCGTTCGCTGGCAACGAGGCTTCTTCCTGGCGTGGTGGGTGCTGCAACCGGGGCGATGAATCGGGGCTTGCTGGTGATCATTTCGTCGGCGTCCAGAATGTGATCGTCAGTTGCGGGCGGGCTTCGAGGGTGTGATAGTCGGCGGAGGCGAAGGTGTAGACGACTTTGGGGGCGGCCAGGGCCTTGACGATGAGGCCGTGGTTGGCAGCCGGGTCGAGCAGCCAGGCCTGGGCCAGGGCGGTCACGTCCCAGGTGTACCAGCGGCCGCTTTGCTCGACTTGCTGTTCGTCCTGGCTGAAGCCGCTGCGGTCCTGGGGGATGCCGTTGGCGCCGGGCTGCTGCCAGGGGGTGGCCGCTGCCGCCTGTTCCCAGGTCGCCTCGCCGGCCGTCCAGTCGCGGTGCAAGGCGAAGACCTGGGCGGCGGCGGCGTTGTCGTTGCTGCTGGTCAGCGCCCACAGGCTGAGGCGGGCGGCCACCACATGGGCGTTGGCAGGGATGCCGTCGAGCCGGAAGCGGAGCAGCGGGGCCATCACGTCCGGCTGGCGCAACGAGAGACGGTCGGCCTCGGCGTAGTTGGTTGCTGGCGCCCAGGCGCTGAGGTAGCTGTCGTCCAGACCGGCGTAGCCATCGCGCCCCGGCTGCAGGGTGATGGTCTGTGGCTGGGGCGTGGGGGGCGGGAAAGCCTGGTTCTGGCGGGGCAGATGGGTTTCGTAGCTGAACGGCGGGTGCTGGGGGGTGGGCGTGGGGGTAGGGGTGGCAGTGGGGACGAGGGTGGGGGTGGGGGTGCGGGTGTTGGCCGGGGTGTCGGTGGGGGTGGGGGTGGCCAAGGGCGGTTCGCTGCACTCCACCGCCAGGCTGTAGAAGCCCTGGCTGCCGCCGAAGCCATCGATGACGATGAGGTGTTGGCCGGGTGGGAGTTCGCCGAGGTTGAGGACGGCGTCGGCGGCCAGGCAGTGGGCCAGGTCGCCATCGGGCAGGAGGAAGAGGTCGAGGTCGATGCCCGGCAGGTGGTTGAGGGTGAGGGTGAGGGGCTGGGAGGCGGTGGTGCGCAGCTGGTAGCGGATCTCGGGGCCGGTTTCGGGCCAGTCCGGGCGGCAGGGATAGGTGGTGGTCTGGCTGATGCCGGCGGCTGTGTCGCCGCTATAGACGCCGCCGCAAAAGGCGGGCAGGGGCGTCGGCGTCGTCCGCGGGGCCACGGCAAACACGCGGGGATCGGCCGCGAACATTAAAGCGGCGAAAAGGGTGAGCGGCAGGAAGAGGAGAAGAAAAAACCGTGTTGCGTGCTGCTCGTTGCGTAACCAACGATACGCAATACGCAACACGCAACACGAGAGGCTGACCATCATCCTGGCGCCTCAGTTCAGCCGCGCCTGAGCAGCGGCAAGTAGAGCGGGATGGCGGGTGGGGTGGTGGAGGTGGCGGTGGGGGTGGTGGTGGGGGTGGCCGTAGGCAGGCCGGTGGGGGTGGCGGTGGGGGTGGGCAGGGGGTCGTGGCCGAAGTGCCAGGTGCGGGTGGTGTTGGCCTGGATCGAGAGACCCACGGCGCTGACCGGTTTGGCCGGGCCGTAGCCCGTTGGCGGCGTCTCGCTGAGCAGGTAATCACCCGGCGGCACATCCCCGAAGCTGTAGCTGCCGTCGGCGGCCGATGTCCGTTGCAGGTTGGCCGGGCCGGTCAGGGTGAGGGTGGCCCCGGCCAGGCCCTCGCCGGCGTCGGGCTGGTTGTTGCCGTTGTTGTCCACGTACACTTTGCCGTTGACGATGCCCACATTGGGGGTGGAGGTGGGGGTGACGGTGGGGGTGGGGGTGCGGGTGGGGGTGCGGGTGGCCGTGGGGGTGGGGGTGTTGGTGGGGGCCGTGGTGGGGGTGGGGGTCGGCGTCACCTCGATGAATTCCTGCACCTTGCGCACGTCGACATGGTGGATGTATTCGTCGCCGTCGTTCTGGCCGCTGGGGCTTTTGCTTTCGATGTAGAGGTCGGCGCGGGCTTCGTTCAGCAGCCCGTTGTTGAAGTTGCCGTCCTCGATCACGAAGGTCGCCACCTTCCACTTGTTGCTGTTGGTCTTCTGGATGTAGTTGACGGGCGGCGTCACCTTGCCATCGAAGGGCAGGAAATCGTCCACGGCCAGGCCGCGGCGCACGTTCCAGTCGTTGATGGCGTAGACGGTGGCGGCTTTGGGGCCGGTGGTGGAGTCGTAGACCAGCAACCAGCGGTCGTCGCCGTGGTCGAGGTAGGTGATGGTGACGATGACCTTGAAGGTGCTGTCGGCGGGCGGCTGCGAGCGGGCGAAATAGCGGTCGGTGGCGTCGAAGATGAACTTGCTGTGCCCGTGGGCCTGGTCGCTGCGCCGCGTCACCCAGCCGGGGTCGACCTGGGTCTGGACGCCGTTCGAGCCAAGCTGGAAGAGGCCGACGTCGCGCAGCACCTGGTCGTAGGGCTGGGTGTTGTAGTGCCAGGGCTTGTTCACTACCGTCGATTCGCTGGCGTCCCAGCCGGTGATCTCGGTGCGGTCGTCGGGCGTGACCGGGATGGTGATGCCGCCGAAGTCCTTGAGGTGGAGCTGGGTGAGGTAGAATTCGTAGTTGCCGTTGGTGGGCCACTGGTTGCATTCGTTCCTGCTCAGGGTGGCGTAGCCCAGATGGCAGGGGGCGCGGTGTTCGCGCATGGTCGACCAGATGCTAAACGGCTGGTTCTGGCCGGAGGAAAAACCTGTGCCCACATAGTGCGTCACCCATTCGGCGGTGGCCAGGTTGTCGGGGTTGGTGAGGTTGCCATCGCTGATCGAGGAGTTCCAGAAGGAGGAGAGGCGGATGTAGTCGGCCTTGATGTCCAGCGCCCGCATCATCGACCAGTAGAAGCTGTTGCGCGTGGGCATCATGTAGGCGTAGCTCTCCAGCATCACCGGGGCAATGTTGTTGTATTGACGGGCCTGGTCGTAGATGGCTGTGCAGCGCACATTGGGGTTGGTGCTGGCGCAGGCTTCGACGAAGTTGAAGTCGGGTGTGATGGTGTTCAGCGAGACGCCAACGCGACGAGTGGCCACATAGTTGGCGATGTCGCGGCGTTCGGTGGGACTTTTGAAGAAGGGCGCATTCTGGCTGATGACCTGGATGCGAGGGTAGCCGGAGCCGTCGTAGAAGGCGGCAGTGTAGGCGTCGGTCGTATCCTGGACGAACTGCACCCAGGCGGGGACGGTGAGGCCGTGCGCTTCCAACGAGGGGTCGTCGCGGTCGTCGGCCGGTTTGTTCTCGCCATCCTTGCCGGTGCCAATGGCCACCCAACCGATCTTGTCGCGGTAGGGTGAGCTGAGGAGGTGGTCGGCCAGGGCCTTGACGAAGGTGAAATACTGCTCTTTGTAGTAGGAGTCGGTGTAGTCGGGGAGCAGCCAGATGGCGTTGGGGCCGCGGTCGGGGTTGCCATCCTGGTCACAGTCGCGGGTGTCAGGGACATCCGAGGCGAAGACGGTGTCGTCGGCGTTGCCGGCGATGTTGTCGGGGCCGTTGCGGACGAAGGCCGGGATCAGATCGGTGCCCTGTTCCAGGGGGTGACAGAAACGACCGGTGTAGGGGGTGATGGCCAGGCCCACCGAGACATAGCCGGCGTCCAGGCTGTCCTGGATCCACTTGTCAAGGATGGCCCAACTGTAGCCGCCTTTGCTAGGGTTGAGGTCTTTCCAGGCCCAGAAGAGGAAGGAGCCGGTGGCGAAGTAGTCGGGCGCGGGTTGGAGGATGTTGAAGCGCCCGTTTTCGATGTAGAAACCGGTGCGGCCGGCGGGCGGCGGGGCATAGTCCGTCTGGTCGGGAGCCGCATCTGGGGCCGAATCGGGGGCCGCGACCGGCGTGGCTGCCTGAACCAGGGGGGCGCCGGCGGGGGCGGCGTTGGGCCTGGCGACGACGACAGGCGCAACGATGGCGACGGCGAGGAGTGTGAGGACGAGGAGAAGGGAACCCTTCTGACGCATGATGGTGTTCGAACCTCCGAGAGGATGGAAAATCAAGGCGCTTTCAGCGGGCAGGCGATGGCCTGGTCGTGGTAAGAAGCGCCCCGGTCATTGTAGGCAGGCGACGTGAAAACAAGATGAACAGGCCACGGTTGGCAGATGACAAAGTTGTAAGAAACCCTGAAGGTTTCCAAAACCTTCAGGGTTTGAAGGCGAAGGTCTCTAGAACCTTCAGGGTTTGAAGGCGAAGGTCTCTAGAACCTTCAGGGTTTGAAGGCGAAGGTCTCTAGAACCTTCAGGGTTTGAAGGCGAAGGTCTCTAGAACCTTCAGGGTTTGAAGGCGAAGGTCTCTAGAACCTTCAGGGTTTGACGCTGGCGGGCCTGACGCCCGCTTGCGGCCCGACGATGACCGCCAGAGCTTGCGGCAGCACGCGCAGGGTCAGGTCATGGGCGTCGCGATGGATGATCTCGCCGTCGGCCAGCACGGGGATGGGGTCGGGGCTGGTGATGTGCAGCCGGGTGCAGCGGGCCGAGTGGACGCGCGGGGCGTGGATGTGGCTGCCGTCGAAAGTCTTGGGCAGCAGCCGCAGCAGCCGCAACCGGCTCATGGCGTCGCCATAGATGAAATCGAGCAGCCCGTCGTCCGCTACGGCGTTGGGGGTGAGATGAAAGACGCCGCCCGTGCGCCAACCGATACCGACATAGGCCAGCACGATGGCTTTGTTCTCCACCCGGCCGCCGTCCCACTCGAACGTCACCTGCGGCTGGTGATAGTGCGCCAGGGCCTTGAAGACGCCGCCCAGGTAGATCATCGCCCCGCGCAGGCGGTGGATGCTGGCGGCCTCGATGTTGACCTGGGCGCCGAAAGCCAGGGTGACATCGTTCATAAAGGCGCGCTCGTTCACCCGGCCGGCATCCAGCCTGCGCACCTGTTTGGCCTCGGCCAGCGTGCGGCAGGCCCCGGCCACATCGGTGGGGATGCCGAGCTGCACGGCGTAGTCGTTGGCCGAGCCAAGCGGGATGACGCCCAGGCGGGTGCTCGCCCGGTCGCCTCCGGCCAAGAGACCGTTCACCACCTCGCTGATCGTGCCATCCCCACCGGCGGCGACGATCGGGTCGAACCCGGCGGCGGCGGCCTCGCCCGCCAGGCGGGTGGCCTCGCCCGGTCCGCCGGTCTGGACAAGGTCGAAGTCGAGGCCGGCGCTGGCGAGGGCGCTGGCGACCGCAGCGGCCTGCTGGCCGGCGCCCCACCGGTTGGAATAGGGGTTGAGGATGATCTTGGCGGGCATAGGAGGAAAGGCGAAGCGCGAAGGGTGGATTGCGAACGGCGACTCCAGGGCGCGCAGGCGGCGGCAAGGCATGGCGCGGCCAGCAAGAGGCTGCATCCGGGCGGCGACCGAGGCGACGGCCGGGCCGGGAGCGGGAAGAAGGAATTATAGCCGCGGTCGGGGCAGGCGACGAATACGCGCGCGGCGAAAACACCCCCTTCACCCTCCCCTCTTCATCCTCCCATCTTCGCGCCCTTCGCGCCCTTCGCGGATCACCCACCTCCCGGCGATCCACGCGCCTTGTCCCTTTGCTCGCGCGGCCATGATAATTGGAGGTGCGACGCACTTCCAACGTGCGTCGCACCTGGAACCGAATGGAGGTGCGACGCACTTCCAACGTGCGTCGCACCTGGAAAACCGCTGGCAGGAGGCTCCCAAGATGAAAGTTCTCGTCATCGGCGGCGGCGTCATCGGCGTCTGCGCCGCCTACTATCTGGCCGAGGCCGGGCAGGAAGTGACACTGGTCGAGAAAGGCGATCTGGCGGCCGGTTGCTCGTATGGCAACGCCGGCCTGGTCACGCCCAGCCACAGCATCCCCCTGGCCGCGCCTGGCGCCCTGCGCAGCGGCCTGAAGTGGCTGCTCGACCCGGAAAGCCCGTTCTACGTCCGGCCCCGGCCCGACCCCGCCCTGGTCGGCTGGCTTGCCCGCTTCATCCGCGCCAGCCGCCAACAGCCGATGCTGGCCGGCCTGGCCGTCCTCAGCCGGCTCAGCCTGGCCAGCCGCGCCCTTTTCGACCACCTGGCGGCCATCGAGGGGCTGGAGTTCGGCTTCCAGGGGCGAGGGCTGCTGCTCGTCTTCCACAGCCTGCCGGGGCTGGAGGCCGGCCGGGAGGAGGCGCATCTGCTGCAAGGCTACGGCCTGGCCAGCCGGGTGTTGGATGGCGACCAGGTGCGGGCGGTGGAGCCGTCGCTGCGCCCGGACATGGTGGGCGGCGTCTACTTTGCTGATGACGCCCATCTCGACCCGGCGGCGTTCGTGCGCGGGCTGGGCGGCTGGCTGGCCGGGCGCGGCATCGGCATCCAGACCGGGGTCGAGGTCGTGGGCTTCGAGACGGGCGGGGGCCGGGTGCGACGGGTGCAGACCACGCACGGCGACCTGGAAGCCGACCAGATCATCCTGGCCGCGGGTTCGTGGTCGCCCGGCCTGGCTCGCGCCCTCAGGCTGCGTCTGCCCATCCAACCCGCCAAAGGCTACACCCTCACCGTGCGGCGGCCCGCCATCAGCCCGGCCTACCCGCTCATTCTCGGCGAGGCGCGCATGGCCGTCACACCGCTGGGCGAGCGGCTGCGTTTTGGCGGCACGCTGGAACTGGCCGGGTTCGACGAATCGATCAACCGGCGGCGGGTGGCGGCGCTGGAGCGCGGGCTGCGTCGCTATCTGGTCGGGGTGGAGGAACTGGAGTTGATCGAGTTATGGCGCGGGCTGCGGCCCTGCACCCCGGACGGCCTGCCCATCCTCGGCCGCGCGCCCGGCCTGAGCAACCTGATCGTCGCCGCCGGCCATGCCATGCTGGGGATGTCGTTGGGGCCGATCACGGGCAAGCTGGCGGCGCAGCTGGCCTGCGGCCAGACGCCTGATTTCGACCTCTCGCCGCTGAACCCTGCCCGCTTTGCGTAAACGAACCGGCCCCTTATACTCCCCATCCACAACCCCGTTTCCACCCAGGAGAAAAATGCGATGTTTGTCCGCGAACGAATGACCCCCAACCCTGTGACGATCACGCCGGAGGCGTCGGTGCCGGAGGCGCTGCGCCTGATGCGTGAAAGGAAGGTCCGCCGCCTGCCCGTTGTCGATGCCCACGGGCGGCTGGTCGGCATCGTCTCTGACAAAGACCTGCTCCACGCCTCGCCCTCGCCGGCCACCTCGTTGGCGGTGTGGGAGATACCGGAGCTGCTGTCGCGACTGAAGATCGACAAAGTCATGACCCGCCAGGTCATCACCGTGGGCGAGGAGACGCCGCTGGAAGAGGCCGCCCGCATCATGGCCGATAAGCGCATCGGCGGGCTGCCGGTCATGGCCGGCGAGAGGCTGGTGGGCATCATCACCGAGACGGATCTGTTCAAGATCCTGCTGGAGCTTCTAGGCGGGCGGCGGTCGGGCGTGCGGATCAGCGTCGCTGTCACCGGCGCCAAGGGCAAGCTGGCGCAGATCGCCGGCGCTGTGTTCGGCGCTGGCGGCGACATCGTCGGCCTGGGCCTGAGCGAGGTCGCCGGTTCGGACGGCCAGCGTTGGGAGATCATGCTCAAGGTGCAGGATGCGCCGCGCGAGCAGTTGGTGGCCGCCGTAGGGCCGCTGGTGGATGAGGTGCTGGATGTGAGGGAGACGGGATGAGGGGGGGCGTGTTCCGTGTTGCGTGTTCCGTGTTCCGTGAAGCGTGAGGCGTGAAACGTGAGGCGTGAGCACCCCTCACCACCCATGCTATAATCAACGCCACCCCCCAATAACCATTAACCAATCTCCAATCTCCAACCCCCAATCTCCACCCCCCATGCCCATCATCCGCATCGCCGACGCCAAAGACCATGTCGGCCAGATCGTCACCGTGCGCGGCTGGCTCCAGCGCCTTACCGGCAAGGGCAAACTCAACTTCCTGCGCCTGCGCGACGGCAGCGGCATGTTCCAGGCCGTCGCCTTCCGCCCGACCCTCGGCGATGAGAAATTCGAGCAGGTCGGCCGCCTGACCACCGAATCCTCCGTCATCGTCACCGGCGAGATCAAGGCCGACCCGCGCGCGCCCGGCGTGCCCGGCGGCTACGAGATCGACCTGCGCGAGATCGAGATCGTCCAGATCGCTGACGAGTACCCGATCACGCCCAAAGAGCACGGCCCCGAGTTCCTGCTCGATCGCCGCCATCTCTGGCTGCGCTCCAACCAGCAGTGGGCCATCACCCGCGTGCGCGCAACCGTTATCCGCGCCATCCGCGATTGGCTGGACGACCACGGCTTCCTCCTGGTCGACACCCCCATCCTCACCCCCGCCGCCGGCGAGGGCACCACCACCCTGTTCAAGATCGACTACCACGGCGTCCCCGCCTTTCTGGCTCAGACCGGGCAACTCTACAACGAGGCCAACATCTTTGCCTTTGGCCGCGTCTACTGCTTCGGCCCCACCTTCCGGGCCGAAAAATCGAAAACGCGCCGCCATTTGCAGGAATTCTGGATGGTCGAGCCGGAGATCGCCTTCTGCAAGCTGGAGGAACTGCTGGAGATCGAGGAACAGTTCGTCAGCCACATCGTCCAGACCTGCCTGAGCAAGTGCAAGGACGAGCTGGCCCTGCTGGAGCGAGACACCACTCTCTTGCAGAACGTCATCCCGCCCTTCCCCCGCATCCCCTACGACCAGGCCGTGGAGATGATCGATGCCGCCGTCGCCCAGGGCGCCACCGTGCCCCCCAACGATGAACCGCTCCCCGGCATCGACTGGGGCGGCGATTTTGGCGCCCCGCACGAGACCTATCTGGCCAGCCAGTTCGACAAACCCCTGTTCGTCACCGGCTACCCCACCGCCATCAAAGCCTTCTACATGGAGCCAGAGCCGGGCCGGCCGGAAATCTGTCGCAGCGCCGACCTGCTCGCCCCCGAAGGCTACGGCGAGATCATCGGCGGCAGCGAGCGCATGAGCGACCCCGACCTGCTGACCGCCGCCATCGCCAAACACCGGCTGCCCGAAGCCGCCTACGATTGGTATGTGGAGCTACGGCGCTTCGGCTCCGTCCCCCACAGCGGCTTTGGCCTCGGCGTCGAGCGCACCGTCGCCTGGATCACCGGTATCCACCACCTGCGCGAGGCCATCCCCTACCCGCGCGTGCTGGGGCGGCTGACACCCTAGCGATGGCGGCTTGCGCTTTGCGGAGACAACCATGGACATCCTTCGACACGCCATCGCCCATGTCGCCGGCGGCCAAGACCTGACCGAAGACGAAGCCTACTGGGTGATGACCGCAATCATGAACGGCGAAGCCACCCCCGCCCAGATCGGCGGCTACCTGGTTGGGCTGGCCGCCAAAGGCGAGGGTGTGGCCGAGATCGCCGGCAGCGCCCGCGCCATGCGCGAGCACGCCGTCCCCGTCCACCACCATGCTGACGGCAAACTGGTGGACACCTGTGGCACCGGCGGCGACTACGGCGGCACCTTCAACATCTCCACCACCGCCGCCTTCGTGGTCGCCGGCTGCGGCGTTCCTGTCGCCAAACACGGCAACCGCTCCATCACCTCCAAATCGGGCAGCGCCGATGTGCTGAAGGCCCTCGGCGTCAACCTCGACCTCACACCCGACCAGGTGGGGCGCTGCATCGACGAGGTGGGGATCGGCTTTCTGTATGCCGTCCACCACCACCCGGCCATGAAACACGCCGCCGGCCCGCGCCGCGAGCTGGGCCTGCGCACCATCTTCAACATCCTCGGCCCTCTCAGCAACCCCGCCGGCGCCACCCATCAGATCATCGGCGTCTTCAACCCGGCCCTGACCGAACCGATGGCCGAAGTCCTGGGCCGGCTGGGTGGCCGCGCCGCCCTTGTCTTCCACGGCGCCGATGGCCTGGATGAACTCAGCACCACGGGCGTCAACCGCGTCAGCCACCTGCTGCACGGCCGCGTCCGCAGCTTCGACTTCGATGCCGCCGACATCGGCCTCCGCCGCGCCCACCTGACCGACCTGCTGGGCGGCGTCGCCGAAGAAAACGCCGCCGTCACCCGCGCCATCCTCAGCGGCGAAGAACGCGGCCCCAAGCGTGCGATCGTCCTCCTCAACGCCGCCGCCGCCCTGGCCGTCGAGAACCTGGACTGGATCGCCGCCCTGGAACAGGCCCAGCACAGCCTCGATTCGGGCGCGGCCCTCGCCAGGCTCGAAGCCCTGGTCGCACATTCGCAGGGCTTTGCCTGAGCCGGCCATGAAACGCTCGCAACGCCTCAAGGCGCAGGGCCTGCTCCTCGACGACATCATGCGCTGGAAACGCCTGGAACTGCCCCGGCGCCAGGCCGAGATGCCCGCGGCCACGCTGCGCTCGCTGGTCGCCTTCACCCCGCCGGCCCTGGATTTCGCCGCCGCCCTCTCCCGGCCCGGTGTCAGCCTCATCGCCGAGGTCAAGCGCGCCTCACCCAGCAAGGGCCTGCTCTGCCGCGACTTCGACGCCGTGCAGCTGGCCCTCACCTATGCCCAGGGCGGCGCCGCCGCCATCTCCTGTCTGACCGACGAGCGTTTCTTTCAGGGCCGGCTCGAATTCCTCACCGCCATCAAGGAAGCCTTTCGTTTGCGCACGATCACGGCCCCTGTTCTGCGCAAAGACTTCATCTTCGACCCCTACCAGGTGCTGGAGGCGCGCGTGGCCGGGGCCGACGCCATCCTCCTGATCATGGCCGTACTCAGCGATAGCGACTATCGGCGTCTGCTGGATTATGCGCACGAACTGGGGATGCAGGCGCTGATCGAGGTCCACGACCAAGCCGAGGTCGAGCGGGCGCTCAAGCTCAGCCCGGCCATCATCGGCGTCAACAACCGCAACCTGCGTGATTTCACCATCGACCTGGACACCACCGCCCGCCTGCGCCCGCTCATCCCGCCCGGCGCCCTCTTGGTCAGCGAGAGCGGCATTGGCGGGGCCGAGGATGTGCGCCACCTGGCCGCTTTGGGCGTGGCGGCCATCCTGGTGGGCGAGAGCCTGGTCAAGCTGGAGCAGCCGGCGCGGGTGCGCAAGCTGGCCGAGTTGGTGGGGGCGGGTAGGCCGGGGAATCGGTAGGCCGGGGAATCTGGTTTCCTGATCCCCGGACCTACGTCTTCATCTGACCGCGAAGACGCTCCAACTCGGCGCGCAGGCGAGTCGCTTCGGTTTCGGCGGCATTGGCGCGTTGAGCTTCGGCTGCGGCCTCCATCACCGCCTCCTCCACCGTCGGCACCACCTTGCCGGTCTTGGGATCAAGCACGCGCAGCAGCGCCTCGTCCGGCTTGAGGATGGCGTTCAACTCGGTGCTGATCATGGCGCCGTCGCGGGAGGGGTGGATGGGGCGATAGACGCCACGGATCAGGGAAAAGCCCTGAAAGCGCGGGCGCAGATACTCATTGAGCGCGTCGAAGATGAAATACTCCTGCACGCCCAGCATCTCGTACAGCGCCTTCTTCGACCCCAGGTCTTCCAGCCGGGTGCTGCGCGAGGTGATCTCGAACACGACGCAAGGCGCGACGCCCTCTTCCCATAACTTGTATACGCGCCGGTCGTGTTTATCGATGCCTTTGACCACGAAAATATCAGGCGCCTTCACCGCGCTCGAATCGCCTTCTTCGTAGTACTTTAGTTTCCGGTAACTCGGTGACGAGTTGAAGCGCCGCGATTTCGGTATTGCGGTTCTGAACCTTACAAAAGCGATAGAAAAGGATGAGGAATGAGGTCAGGGATGCCGTTTACGACGGCGAT